>JAJXSP010000156.1 GCA_021784515.1 Myxococcales bacterium
GCGCCCTCCGCCGCGCGCTGCTCGGCGGGAGGCGCGAACGGACGCGGCGAGCGGGCCAAAAGCGCCCCGATGTCCTCGGGCGAGCGCACCTTCCGGCAGGCGTTGCCGACGTCGGCGCCGACGCGCGCCGCCTCGGCGAAGCACTGGATGCGGAGGTAGTAGCGCCCCGCCTCGCCGTGCCGCGCGTAGCGCGCGCCCGAGTTGTACCAGTTGAGCCGGCAGCGATCGAAGTCGGGGCGTCCCCGGCACGCGGCGGCGTACTCGGACAGCTCGCGCGCCGCCTCGGCGAAGGCGAGCTGGTAGCTGTCCATCAGTCGCTTGCACGAGTAGCGCGAGACGGTGGTGCGCGTCTGGGTGAGGCCGCAGTCCTTCCCGTCGGGGCCTCGCGAGTGCTCGGAAAAGTCGCTCTCGTCGCGCGCGATGGCGACCAGCTCGAAGGGGTCCACGCCGGCGCGCGCCCCGTGGTGCACGGCGGCCGCGGCGTAGGCCATCGCCCGCGTCGGGCTCACCGGCACGCGGTGGGCCTGGATGGCGAGCACGCCCGCACCGACGCGCAGCACCCAGGCGAGCCAGACCTCGATCATCATCCGCTGTCCTCCCGTCCGATCGAATCTCCCCGGGTCGTTCAAGCGTCGTGCCGCCGGGCGCTCGGCCGCATCCCCGTCGTGCACCGTTTGCACACGCTCTCCGACGGACGGACTCGCCGGCCGGCGCCCATCGGCGGAGCACGTGGTTCGGTTTTGCACAGAGCGATCCCGTTCCGCGGGAATGGAAACGGAAGGACAGAACCTGCCCTTCCGAATGGGCTCAGGCCGGGCAGCGGCGCGGCGGAGCGGGCAATGCTAGCCTGCTGGGCCCTTCCCACGATCGACGCCCGCCGCCGTGCCGCCCTCGCGCCCAGCCTCCTCGTTCGCGCTCCTGCTCGCGCTCGGCTCCATCGCCCGGGCGGGCGAGCTTCCCGCCACGCCGCTCGACGCGGCGCTCGCGCTCTCGCCGCGGCTGGTGGTGGACGTGCGCGCCGACGAGGATTCGCCGGGCGCGCCGCGCGAGCTGCCGCCGCCCGAGTTCCACGCGGTCCCCGCCGACGGCGAGCACGGCGAGGCGCTGGTCGCCGAGATCGCCGACCCTGCGACCGGGCTGCGCGCGACGCTCCGCATCGAGCGGCCGTCCGGGGCGGCGACGGCGCTGCTCTCCGTCGAGGTGCAGCACGAGCGAGCCGGCTGGGCGCGTCTCGTCGCGCTCGATCTACGGGTGCCCGGGCACGGCCGCCCGCTGGTGCGCGACCGCGCGCTCCACCTCCGTCCCGTCGCGGGGACCGCGTGGCTCGACCGGGACGCGTCGCTCGAGGTGCGCGCCGGCGGCCGCGTGCTGCTCGTCGACGGCGGCGTCGACGGCGTGATCGTGAATGCCGCGCGCGAGGCCGCCGAGGTGCGCGTCGAGCTGTTCTCCGCCGAGGCGCGCCCGTTCCATCACGACAGCCGCTGCGCGCTTCGCTGGCGGGCGCCCAACAAGCGCATCGCCGACCGGGCGCGGCTGCGCCTGCCCGGCGATCGCGACCGCGCGGTGGTGCAGCTGGCCGTCGCCGCGCCCGACGCACCGTCGCTGGCCATCGCGCGGTACCCCGAGGGGCGCGACGCCGCGCTGGTGATCACCGACCACGCCGATCAGTCCGCGCCCGACGAGCTGACCGCGCTCGCCTTCGGGCGCAGCGACGCCATCGAGCCGGTCGGCGGCTTCCTCGGCCACCACCTCGCGCTCACCAAGAGCCTCTTCTTCCACGGCGACGAGAAGCGCCCGCAGCTGGAGGACCCGCGCGTGATGGCCGCCGCCGAGGCGCTCTTCGGCGGCGGGAGCGAGATCGTCCCGCACTCGGCGACCGCGGCGCCGGACTCGCGCGAGACGACCCGCGCCGCGCTCGAGGCATTCCGCCACTTCCAGACGGTCACGTGGATCGACCACCAGCCGGAGACCAACTGCGAGGCGTTCATCAACCAGGGCTACCGCCCGTCGGGGCCGTTCCGCATCGCCGACCTCCTCGAGGCGAACGGATACCGCTACCTGTGGTCGGCCGACGACGCGCGCGCGGGCACGCTCGATCTGCTCGCCCGCCCGATGAGCGAGCGGGCGCCGACGCTGTGGCCGCTCGGCCGCTTCGCGCCCGACGACGACGGCGAGCGGCGGCTGTTCCGCTCGAGCTGGATGTTCCTCGAGACGCGGCGCTTCCTCGCCGCGCTCGCGCCGGCGCGGCTCGACCAGCTCGCGCGCCGGCGCGGGCTTGCCGTCCTGCACACCTACCTCGAGACGCTGCACGATCGCGGCACGAAGTTCGGGCAGCGCAACCTCCTCGTGCGGCGGCCCGACGGCGTCGTCGCCACCGATCCGCGCTTCGAGGCGCTGCTCGGAGATCTCGAGCGGCGCCAGGAGAGTGGCGCGCTGTGGGTCACGACGCTGCGCGACCTCGGCGATCACCTGCGCGCGCTCGAGTCCGTCGCGGTGCGCTACCTCGCCGACGGGACGGCGGAGCTTCGCACGACCTCGGTGGTCCACGGCGCCACGCTGCTCGCGCCGCGCGGCGTGACGGTGCTGGTGAACGACCTCAAGCCGCTCACGCGCCGGGGCTCCGACGGCGAGACGGTCTTCTTCCTCGACCTCGTGCCCGACCATCCGGTGCGCGTGGAGCTGCGCGCCGACGGCGGACGCGTGCCGCTGCTCGGCTACTTCACGGCGACCACCGAGTCGCACGCCTCGGCGAGGAACCTGCCGTAGTTGTCGTCGCGGCCGAAGAAGGTGACGACGAGCGCCTTCGATCCCTCGATCGGCAGGATGAGGTGGTGCACGACGACGTCCGGCCCGCCCTTGTACACCGCCTTCACGGCGCCCTCGATCGCCGGCTGCCCACCCCACTGCACCACCTTCGCGCCGAGGAACGCGGCGTGCGGGTTCGCGGCGACCTCGTCGAACGCCTTCTGCTTGCCCGCCTCGTCGAAGGTCGTGCCGGCGGGGAAGTCGTGCACCTTCGCCGTCAACACCACGTAGTGATCGTCGGGGAGGCGGCGACGCACCATGAACGCCTGGTCGGCGGCGCGCGCGATGTCGCGGATGCCGGGCACGTTGACGAAGCGCTGCGAATCGTCGGGCGGCTCCTGCCAGTGCGGCAGCGCCAGCACCGCCCAGCGGCCGCCGCGGTAGGCGTTCGCCGGCACGCTGTCGACGACGGCGCCCTGCGTCGGGCACCAGGCGTCCTTCACCTCGGGCTTCGTCGGCGGCGAGGCAGGCTCCTCGACGGGCGCCGAACTGGCCGCGGGCGGGGTCGGGGGCGCGGGCGGGCGCTGGCTGCAGGTGCAACCGCCGAAGGCGAGGCCGCAGGCAAGCGAGAGCCGCGCGAGCCGGAGGGCGAACCGATCCATGGCGCGTGTATATCACGCGCACCGACGGAGATCAGGGGATCAGGAAGAACAGCACGAAGTGGTAGACCGCGAGCAGCGAGTAGAGCGGCAGCAGCACCCACAGCGCCACGCGCGCGGCGCGCACCTGCGGGTGGATGGAGATGCCGACCACGCCCAGCGACGCGAGCGCGTGCTTCACCGCGAGGAACGGCCACGGTCCACGGCGCAGGAGCGCGCTCATGAGCGGGTTCAGCTCCTCTGCGCCGTGCGAGAGGTGGCGCAGCGTGGCGAACGCGTCGACGAGGTTGAGCGCGAGGATGGCGAAACAGAGCGCGAGCGTCCGAGAGTCGATCGGGCGCACCAGTACCGCGACGGTGGCGCGCAGGATCCCCGACGAGCCTGTTCGCGCGGCGGCCGCTTCCATGGAGGGCATACCCGAACGTCGAGCAAGCGATGGACCCGCCCCCCCGCGCGGCCCGGCGCCGCCGCGGTCGGAAAACGAGGTGAGCGCGGTGGAAGGACGCTTCCTCGCGTGCGCCCACCCGGCGGCGCGCGCCCCGTCAGATCGTCCGCGTGACGCGCCCCGCGCGCGGCGACGCCGCCTCGACGGTGACGGCCTGCGCGCCGCGAAGCAGCCACTCCACCACCGCCGGTCCGCCGCCCTCGGCGCCGCCGAAGAACACAGGTTCGGCGACGCGCTCGTCGTCGAGCAGCGAGATCCCCGCGAGCGGCGGAAGCTCGACCCGCCGCCGCCCGAGCAGCACCTCCGCGTCGGTTTCCAGCGTCAGCGTCACGCCGCGGGCGCGCTCCCCCGCGGGCGGCCGCGCCACGACCTGCGTCGGGAGCCAGCCTCGGTTCTCGACGATGGCCACCAGCTTGCGCAGCGGCGCCCCGACGGGCGAGGCGCCGACGGTCTCGACGCGCAGATCGAGGGCGAGCCGCGGGCCGAGCGCGGCCTGCTCGATCGCGAAGCGCGCCGCCGCGGCGGCGACCTCGGGCAGCAGCGCTGGCGGCGGGTTCGACCAGGTGAACAGCGTGCGCCACCCGCCGATCTCGACGGGCCCGAGCTGCGGATGTGGAAAGGAGCGCCAGCGCTCGAAGCCGGCGCCGTCGAGGACGCGGTCGTTCCACGCCAGGATCGCCAGATCCTCGTCCTCGCTCCGCTCGCGCAGGAAGCGGTGGACGTCGTCCACGGGGAGCCCCGCGGCGGCGCCGATCGACCACAGCTCCGTCGTGAAGGCGAAGACGCCGAGGTGCTCGTAACACCAGTCGTCGAAGGCGCCGCGAATCGGTGGCTCGTGCGCGGCGCGAAAGCCGTGGAACGTGGAGAGGCAGGGCCAGCCGGTCAGGCGAGTGCCGAGCGCGCCGAGCGCCTCGTAGCGCCGCAGGTCGGCGCGCGGCAGCTCCGCGTCGGGGTGCGTCGACGACGGGCGGAGGATCGCGCCCGACCAGGTGTGCAGCGTGTTCGCGCCGACGATGGTCGGGCGTGCGGCGAGGTACTCGGCGACGGCTCGCGTCTCGGGCTCGCTGAGCGGAAAGGGCCCGCCGCCGCGCGCGCCGCCCTCCCCTTCGCGCGCCCACTCGAAGGGGAAGTTGCGGTTGAGGTCGAGGCCGAACGGCGACGGCGGCACGCGCACGGGGCCCGGCTCGGCGGGGCCGCGCACCAGCCCCTCGACGGTCAGGCGGTAGAAGGGTCCGCCGCGATCGCCGGGACGCCGCTGCACCATCAGCCGCGGATCGCGCTCCGAGACGCGCCACGGACCCAGCTCGTCGGGCACCCGCATCTGGAGCACCTCGCCGTCGCCGTCCACGTCGGCGGGGTGGAGACCGGGCAGCTCGTCGAGGAGCGGATAGGGGCGCAGCGACGAGCGCAGGCGGCCGCGGCGGTCGGTGAGCGCGCGCTCGGCGCCGTCGGGCGACACGCGCGGGCAGACGTGCAGCGCGTGGTGATCGAGCACCTCGGTGGCGAGCGGATCGCGGCCGTGTCCGGTGACCAGGCGGTCGATCACCAGGAGCGCCGCCGTCGATCCGGCCAGCTCCTCGGCGTGGATGTTGGCGTCGAGCCAGAGGGCCGACTTCGACTCCGCGGGTCCGGTGGCGTGGTTGGTCAGCGTGGCGACGAGGATCGCGCGCCCCTGGTGGCTGCGGCCGATCTCCTCGACGGTGACCAGGTCGGGCCGCGCCTCGGCGAAGCCGCGCAGGAGCGCCGCGATCTCGTCGTGGCGGTAGTAGCGCGCCGGGTCGAACGACAAGCTACCCGAGCTCGTGCTTCATCGGGCGCGTGAGCAGCTCGACCACGCCCTCGGCGGCGGAGTGCCCCTGATAGAGGATCGACCACACCATCTCGGTGATCGGCATCTCGACGCCCTCGCGCCGCCCGAGGTCGCGCGCCGACTGCGTGGTCTTCACGCCCTCGGCGACCTGCTTCATCCCCGCCAGCACCTGCGCGAGCGTCTGCCCCTTGCCGAGCCCGATCCCGACGGTGCGGTTGCGCGAGAGATCGCCGGTGCAGGTGAGCACGAGGTCGCCGAGGCCCGCGAGGCCGGCGAGCGTGAGCGGGTTGGCGCCGCGCCGCACCGCGAGGCGCGTGATCTCGGCGAGGCCGCGCGTGATCAGCGCCGCGCGTGCGTTGTGGCCGAAGCCGAGCCCGTCGGCGATGCCGGCGCCGATCGCCATCACGTTCTTCAGCGCGCCGCCCAGCTCCACGCCGATCACGTCGTCGCCGGTGTAGACGCGGAAGCGATCGGTGGCGAAGGCGGCCTGCGCCCCCTGCGCCGCGTCGCGATCGCGCGAGGCGATCACCACCGCCGTCGGCAGCCGCTGACCGACCTCGCGCGCGAAGCTCGGCCCCGAGAGGAACGCGAGGCGGGTGCCGAGCCGGCCGGGCAGCACCTCCTTGAGCACCTCGTCCATCGTCGCGAGCGAGTCGTTCTCGATGCCCTTCGACGCGGAGACGACGATCGCCGACGGATCGATCGCCTTGGCGGCGCGGCCCACCACCTCACGCACGGTGTGCGACGGCACGACCGACACCACCATCTCCTTGCCGGCGACGGCGCGCTCGAGGTCGACGGTGGCGGTCAGCGTCGCGGGCAGCGACGCGTTGGGCAGGTAGCCCGCGTTCTGGCGCGTGGCGTTGATCGTGGCGATGTGCTCCGCGTCGCGGCCCCACAGCGCGACGTCGTGCCCCTTGTCCGCGAGCGTCTTGGCCAGGGCGGTGCCCCAGCTGCCGGCGCCGATGACGGCGATCTCCATGGCGAGCCTCCTCGGTGAGGCCGCCATGATAGCGGGCTGTCAGTGCATGCGCGCGACGATCGCGAACAGCAGGGGGCCGTTGACCTTCCCCCGCGATCAGCGATGGACGCCGAGGATCAGCACCAGGCAGAACCCCGGCGGATCGCCGTCCTTCGACCTGCCGAGCGGCACCGCGGCCACGCCCGCGTGGGTCACGCGCCCGTCGGTGAGCGTCGGGGTCGGGCCGATCTGATCGACCTCCGAGGCGCGCGGGATCACCACCGTGCGCAGGCTGCGGTAGCGGTCGGAGAGCTTCGGCAGCGCCGCCTGCACCGGCGCGCCCGGCTGCTCCGGCGCGAGGCGCCCGGCGACGATGCCGCGCGCCACCTCGAGCGCCACCTCGTCGAGCGCGCGGTCCTCCGTGAAGGGCGCGCGGGCGGCGCCGCGCCGGATCGTGTCGAGCCGTCGCCGCAGCTCGGCCGGCGTGCGCAGTGCGTCGAAGGGCCGTGGCACGTGCGCGAACAGCTGCGTCACGAGCAGCTCGCGCTCGCCTCGCGCGCCGACGGAGATGGCGGCGCCCACGCCTACGCGCTCGACGGCGGTGCTGACGATGTTCGCGCGGTGGCCCGGGCTGTCCATCAGCCCGCGCTCCGCCTCGCCCGGCGACCACGCGCGCCCGACGTTCTCCAGCACCAGCGTCGCCGGGTAGCCGGCGCGGCGCAGGCGGTCGTCGGCGCTGCCGGTGGTCGGCGAGACGTGGCCGACGAATCCGTGGGCGCGCATGTCCTCGGAGTGCGCGCGCGCGATCGCGGCGAGGCGCTCGTCGGCGGCGAGCAGCGGCAGGCCGGCGCGGGCGCGGTCCTGGTTGAGCAGCGCGAAGAGCTGCGCCTCGGCGTCGGCGACGTCGACCCACGGGCGCTCCGGCGGCGCGGAGAAAGCGGCGAGCCGCGACGGCGCGGAGACGCCGCAGTAGATCGGGAAGTTGGCGAGCACCGACGGGCCGAAGCGATCGATGGCGTTGATCTCGACCTGGTAGCGGCCCGGCGCGGCGCCGCAGCGGGCCGCCGCGCGGAAGCGCGCCCCGTCGACCTCCACCGCCGCGCGCGTCACCGCGCCGTCCGGGTGGGTCACCAGCACCGACGGCGACTGGTACGGCGCCACCAGCTGCCCCTCGAGGACCGCGGCGCCGCCGGCCGGGATCTGCCGCGGCACCGGCTGGAGCTCGACGAACGACTCCTGGAACGCCAGCAGGATGCGCAGGCGGCCCGGCGACGGATCAGGCGCGACCCCCACTCCCATGCGCCGGTAGCGCCCCTGCTTCAGCACCGCGGGCAGCCGCGCGGAGAGCTCGTCGAAGAGGCTCTCCTCGCCGCCCTCGGCGGCGCCGGCGATCACCAGGTGCGGCGACGGCTCGACCACGCCCTGCAGGCGCAGCGCCTCCTCGACCAGCGCGTTATCGGGCGGGCCGCCGTCGTCGGGGAGCAGCGGTAGCAGCGCGGCGCAGGCCAGCTCGATCCGCGGGTCCACCGCCGGCACGTCGCGCCCCTCGAAGCGCGCCACGCGCTGCGCCAGCTCCTCCAGCCGCGCCGCCAGCGGCGAGCGGCGCACCATCGGCGGCGGATCGTTGTAGCGGGGCGCACCCTCGGCGTGGGCGAGCGCCGGCAGGAGCAGGACGAGCGCGAGCGGCCGCCGGATCACGTCGAGAGGTTACTCCGCCGCCACGCCGGCGCCATCGCGCCCGGCGAGCAGCCGCTGGGTCAACTCCAGCCGCAGCCGCTCCTCCACGGCGGTCACGACGGCGCCCTCGCCGACGAAGAAGCGCACCGCCACCTCGGCGCCCGCGGCGGCGGACGCGCCCGCGGGCAGCGCCGCCACCACCGCCTCGGCCGGCGGGCTCGCCAGCACCTCCGGCTGGGCGCGCGCCAGCTCGGCGCCGAGCGCCAGCGTACGCTCCGCGAGCGCCCACGTCACGCGCAGGCGCACCTCGCCGCGCGCGGTCGGCGTCGGGTACGCGTAGTTCACCACGCGGGTGTTCGCCAGCTCGGCATTCGGGACGATGAGCAGGTTGTCCTCGTCGAGCAGGATGCGCGTCGAGCGGATCCCGATGTCCGCCACCACGCCCGCCTCGCCCGTCGCGAGGCGCACGCGGTCACCGGGCCGGAACGGGCGATCGATCAACAGCGTGAAGCCCGCGATCATGTTGCCGAGGGTCTGCTGCGCCGCGAGGCCGATGGCGAGCGAGCCGATCCCGAGCGCGGCGACCAGCGACGAGACGTCGTGGCCGAAGTGGTGCGCGATGAGGATCGCCGCCACCATGCCGACCGCGAGCGTGGTGATCGTCGAGGCGAGCGGGAGGTACTCCTTCTGCGCCCGCTCGCGCGCCGCCGGGTCCGCCGCGCGCCCGAGGTAGCCCTGCACCGCGATCGCCGTCAGCCGCATGCACAGCCGCGCCGCGAGCAGGATCGATGCGACGTAGAGCGCGCCCGAGAGCGCGACCTCGAGGCGCGGCGGAAGCGGCAGGAAGGTGCTCGCCCAGTCGAGGCCGAGGAGCACCAGCAGCAGGCGGAGCGAACCGGTGGCGGTGCGTTCGAGCGCGCCGGCCTCCGCGCTCCCGCGGGCGGCGCTCCACCGTCGCAGCAAGCGCGCGAAGATCCCCGCGCCGAGCCACGCCCCGGCAAGCAGGGCGAGCAGCAGCAGCGGCACGGTGCGGACCGCGGCGCCGCGCAGCTCGACGAGGAGCGGGACGTTCATGGAGAGAGTGCGGGGACGGGCGGGCTACTTCTTGGCGGGCGCGGCGGGAGCAGCCGCGGCGGCGGGCTTCTTGGGATCCTTGGCAGCTTTCGGATCCTTCGCATCCTTCGCCGGCGCGCCGGGGGCCGTGAGGGCGCCCGGAGCGGCGGCCGGCGCCGTCGGAGCCGAGGCCGTCGCTCCCTTCTCGTCGCCGAACACCAGCAGGCCGAACTTGCCGAGTGCGTGGAAGTCGCCGACCAGCGGCGGCGACCAGGCGGTCCCCTGCTGCGCCTTGCCCCCCGGCATGTCCATGCGGAAGAAGTTCACGCGCCACGTCGTGCCGACGACGGGCGGGACGTTCTTCATCTCCTTGTCCTTGCCCTTCGCCGCCTCGAGCGGGATCTGCATCTCCACCGTCCAGCCCTTGTCCTTGTCGTCGCGCTTGTCGACCGTGCCGTCGACGTTCACCGCCACCTTCATGCCGGCGTCGAAGTCGTTCTGGTTCTTGCGGTAGCCCGGCAGGTACGAGTCGAAGATGGCGCCCTTCGGGTTGGTCTGCAGCTCGACGTAGTGGTCGGTGTCCTTGCCGTCGCCGGCGGCGTCGATGAACATCTCCACCGCCTCCTGCGTCCACAGCTTGTCGTCGCGCTGCGTGAGCGTGCTCCACACGTCGGCGTCCTCGATCGTGAAGCCGACGTAGAGGTACTTGTCGTCCCACAGCACCTTCGCGTCCGCCACGCTCTCGGCCTTTCCGCCGTCCATCGTCTTCACGAACGCGCCCGTCGAGGCCGCCTCCTTCCAGGCCGGCTCGTCGAGCTTGCCGTCGAGCTTGATCGTCCCCGCCTTCACCTTCTTCGCGACGATCTTCTTCGCCTCGGCCGGCTTCGTCGCCGCCGTCGGCAGCACCGCGCACTTGACGCGGTTCTCGGCGTCGTGCGGGCCGCTCGTCACCTTGAGCCGCAGCGGGCCCTTCCACAGGCCGGCGTAGATCTCGACGAAGGGCGCCTTCCAGCCGCCCGGCACCGAGACGCGGTGGATGTCGCGGATGATGTCGCCCTTCTTCCACGAGTGGACCGGGTACTTGCCGCCGATCGGCACGTGGTCGGCGTTGAGGTGGCTCCCCTTGTTGCCCGGCGCCTCGAGGTGGATGAAGACGCGCCAGTCGTCCGGGAGCGCCTCGTTCACCTTCCAGTAGTGGGTGAGCGTGAACGCCTTGCCCGGCGTGACGACATCGGTGTCGACGTCCATGCCGAGGTAGGTGACCTTCCCCTCGAGGTCGGCGTTGACCGGGAACTTCATGGTGGCGGGCGGCGCCGAGAGCAGGTTCTCCTTGGCCGCCTTGATGTCGTCTTCGCTCGGCACGTCGGGCGACTGCTCGACGCAGCCCCCGAAGGCGATGGCGGCGAGCGCGGACAGCGCGACTCGAAGCTTCCGGTCGAACATGGGCATGATCCTCCCTGTTGTTGCTCTGCGATTGGTCGATGGAGCGAAACGCCGCGCGGTGGCCGCGCGACGGCCCAAGGCGGGCAACGGTGTACCCGGAACCCTTCGCTAGATCAAGTAGTCGTCCGCCTCGACGACCTCTTCGGCGAGGAACCGCTCGAGGTCGCGCTCCCGGGCGATGGCGAGCTGATAGAGGTGGGCCAGCACGCCCGGGTACTCGCCGACGATGGCGTTGAAGTCCTCGCGCGACAGGCCGAGCACGTGGACGCGCGTCGTGGCGCGCACGGTCGCGGTCGCGGGGCGGCGCGTGATGAGCGAGATCTCGCCGACCACGTCGCCCGGACCGAGGCGCGTCACCGTGAGCACGTCGCGGCCGGAGCGCTTCTCGATCGCCACGTCGCCGGCGAGGATGGCGAACAGGCCGCCGCCCTCCTCGCCCTCGACGAGCAGCGTCTGCGCGGGCTGGAGCGAAAACGGCTGGAAGCGCGCCACCAGGTGGGCGCGCGCCTCCTCGTCGAGCGGCGCGAACAGCCCGGAGGTGATCATCAGGTTGGCGACGAGCCGGTCCCGGGTGTAGTCGGCCAGCACCGCCGCGAACTCCGGCTCGGCGCCGGCGATCTCCTCGAGGCCGCGGCGCGGGAATTCGAGGAGCACGGCGTCGGTCTCGCACGTCGCGCGGGCGGTGCGCGGCGACTCGGTGAGCAGGGCCATCTCGCCGAACAGCGCGCCGGCGCGCAGCCGCGACAGGACGACGTCGGCGCCATCCTCGCCCGGGCGGGTGATCAGCACGCTGCCGCCCGCGACGACGAAGAACGACTCGCCGGGCGAGCCCACATCGACGACGATCTCGCCGGCGGGCAGGTCGCACACGGCGGCGGCGGCGGCGAGCTTCGCGAAGGAGGCGGGCGAGAGTCCGTGGAAGAGCGGGAAGCGCGGCAGCGGCGCGCGCTCGAGCCGGGCCACCGCCGCCTCCGCGCCGGCAGCCGCATCGGCCGGCGTCGTGCGACCGCCCGCTGCGGCGCGCGACTCGGGCGGACGCGGCGGCTGCTGGCGGCGCGCCGGGTCGACGCGGTGCGAGCCTCGCCCGTAGGCCTCGGCCAGCTCGGCGACGAGCCGGGCACCGAGCGCCGCATCGAGCGGCTCCACCTCACGCGCGGCGACGATCGCCATCGGCAGC
>JAJXSP010000157.1 GCA_021784515.1 Myxococcales bacterium
GGGGGGGGCGATCGTCGCCGCGCTCGTCGACGTCGGCGTGGCGGCGATCCGCTCGGGCGCACGCACGCCGGCGGGGGCGCTGATCGGCGCCGCGGGCGCCAGCGTGGCGCTCTACGCCGTCGTCGGCGCGCTGCTCGGGCTCGCGGCGGGCGTGGTGGTCGGATCGATCGCCGCCACGCTCCCCGTCGGTGAGCGGCTCGTCGGGTGGCGGCGCGCGCTGCGCGACGACCCGGCCCTCGATCGCGCATGGGCCGCCGGCCTGCTCGCCGCCGGAGGCGCGGCGGGCGTGCTGGCCGCGGTGGTGTTCGTCTTCGCGCGCGGCTTCGGCCTCGAGATGGCGAACAAGCGCAACGGCGCGCTCTCGACGGCGCTGGTGGCGGTGGCGGCGCTGCCCGTCGCGGCGCTGGCGTGGTTCCCGATCTTCCGCGCGCTCCGGCTGCCGGCGCGCCTGCTGCCGCGGCCGCGGGCGATCGTCGCGCTCGCGCTCCTCGCCGGGATGGCGGCGCTCGGCGTGCTCGGCGCGCTCGCCTCGGTGGACTGGCGCGTGATCGACTTCGGCCCCTACACCGCCGCCGCGGTGTTCGCCGTCGCCGCCGTCGGCCACGCCGCGTTCTGGCAGCTCGGACCGGGGCGCCGGATCTGGCCGCGTTTCCCGACGGCCGTGCGCCGCGGGATCGCCGTCGCCGCGGCGGGGACGCTGCTGGCCTCGGCGCTGCTGCTCGCGCTGTTCGGCGACGAGCCGCGCGCCCGCGCCCTCGTCGGTGACGAGACGACCGGCGCCCGCGTGCTGCTCCGCGCCGCGCGCCGGCTGGCTGATCGCGACGGCGACGGCTACGCCTCCATCCTCGGCGGCGGCGACTGCAACGATCACGACCCGGCGATCAACCCCGGCGCCGAGGAGATCCCCGGCAACGGCATCGACGAGGACTGCTCCGGCGCCGACGAGCCCGTCGCCGCGGTGACCCCGCCGCCCGCCGCCGCGCCCGAGAAGCCGAGCGCTGCGCGGCCCGCCTTCGACGGCAACCTCCTCGTGATCACCGTCGACACGCTGCGCGCCGATCGCCTGAACCCGACGGTGATGCCCCACCTCTCGGCGTTCGCGAAGGACGCGGCGGTCTTCACCCACGCCTACTCCCAGGCGCCCAACACGCCGCGCTCCTTCCCATCGTTCCTCACCTCGCGCGTGCCGAGCCGCGTCAAGTGGCGCAAGCAGTTCATGCGCTTCGGGCCGATCACCGACGAGAACACCACCTTCTTCGAGGCGCTCCACGACGCGGGCGTCCACACCGTCGGCGAGTTCTCGCACTTCTACCTGAACAAGGAGTACGGCGTCGCGCAGGGCTTCGACGAGTGGGACAACTCGGGCGCCCTCAGCCTCAAGGACTCGAACACCGACGTCGCCGCGCCGCGCATCGTGCCGCGCGTGGTGAAGAAGCTCGGCGAGCTGGCGAAGAGCAAGCAGCGGTTCGCGCTGTGGACCCACCTCTTCGAGCCGCACAGCCGCTACATGGACCACCCGGAGTTCCCGGTGCGCGGCTCCTCGACGGCGGCGCTCGAGAAGCGCTACGACGGCGAGGTCTCCTTCGACGACCTGTGGCTGCAGAAGATCTTCGACGCGCTCGAGGCGACCGGCCTCGCGAAGAACACCGCGGTGATGATCTTCGCCGACCACGGCGAGTGCTTCGGCGAGCACCGCGTCGGCGGCCAGCTGATGTACTTCCACGGCGAGACGATCTATGACGAGGTGCTGCGCGTGCCGCTGGTGGTCAAGGTGCCCGGCGCGGCGGGGCGGGTGATCGACGGGCGGGTGATGCTGCTCGACGTCGGCCCGACGGTGGTGGACCTGATGGGGGCGAAGCGGCCCGAGGCGTTCCAGGGGCGCTCGCTGCTCGGCGCCGTCCTGGGCGAGCCGCTGCCGGACAAGCCGGCCTACGCCGAGCTCCTGCCCGACCCGTCGTGGAACTTCGCGGCGCGCGTGCTCGTCGATGGCCAGATGAAGCTCCTCGACAAGATCTCCGAGAACACGCTGGAGCTGTACGACGTGAAGGACGACCCGCGCGAGCAGAAGAACCTCGCCCTCGAGGCGCCGGCGAAGGCCGCGGGGATGAAGCGCGCCCTCCAGGCGTGGATGGCGGGGCGCTGATGATCCACTTCCGCGACCGCCGCGAGGGCGCTCGCCCCGGACCCGAGCGATGAGCGAGCAGAGCGAACCCGCCGCCGACGACATGGAGGCGCCCGAGCCGGCGCCGCTCGACGAGCAGGACCAGGGCGAGCTGCTCCGCATCGCCCGGATCGCGGTGAAGCAGTGGCTCCTCTCCGGCACGCTGCCGCCGGGCAAGCCGCACCGCGCCACGCTGCTCCAGCCGGCGAGCGTCTTCGTCACCATCCACGTCGAAGGGAGTCTCCGCGGCTGCATCGGGCGCCTCGAGGCCGACCTTCCGCTCTACCGCGCGGTGATGGAGCTGGCGGTGAGCGCGGCCACGCGCGACCCGCGCTTTTTGCCGCTGCGCGCCGAGGAGGCGCGGGAGGCGCGCTTCGAGCTGTCGGTGCTGTCGCCGAGCCGGCGGGTCGCGGGCGCCGAGGCGATCGCCGTCGGCACGCACGGCCTGGTGGTGACCCGCGGGCACCGCCGCGGCCTGCTGTTGCCGCAGGTGGCCGTCGAGCACCGCTGGGATCGCGAGACCTTCCTCGCCGAGACCTGCCGCAAGGCGGGCCTGCCGCCCGAGGCGTGGCGCGAGGACGACACGCTGGTCGAGAGCTTCACCGCGCAGGTCTTCGGCGAGCGCTGAGCGCGACTCGTTGAGCGCGACTCGTTGAGCGCTACTTGACTCGTTGAGCGCTACTTGTTGATGCGCTGCAGCAAGCGCTCGGCCTCGGCGCGCCAGCGCGGCAGATCGCGCGTCCACTCGGGGTTCGGCGGCGCGGCGAGCACCACCTCGCACTCGCGGCGCGCCTCGTCGCGGCGGTCGTTCGCGATCAGCGCCTCGCAGTAGTAGAGGTGGTTGGCCGGGTAGCCCGGGGCGATCTGCACCGCGCGCTGCAGGTGCTCGCACCCCTCCTCGGGATCCCCGATCGACGCCGGCTGCGGCGGCGCCTTGAGCTTCGCCGCGCCGAGCAGCCGCCGCGGCCCGGCGTGGTCGAACGTCTCGTCGAGCCGGATCGCCGCCTCGGCGTGGCGCTGCAGGTCGGGCAGCGCGAGCAGCGCGCCGACCGTCTTCGTCGTCGCCAGCAGCCCGAGGTTCACCGCGTAGTAGTAGGTTCCCTCGACGCGGTTGGGCTCCACCACCATCGCCTGCTTCGCGTAGTCCACCCCCGCCTGCGCGAAGTGGCGCCGCGTCCCCTTCGCCGCGTCGCCGATCGCCTCGTCGGCGAGGAGGAAGGCGACCCGGGAGGCGTGCCACAGCACCTCGTAGTTCCGCCGGTCCAGCTCGAGCTGGCGGTCGCGCACGACGAGGCAGTTCTCGAGGGAGACGGGGTCGTTCTTCAGCTCGTACTCGTGCGCGAGCCGCTCGAGCGCGGCCGGCTCCCTCGGCAGCTGGGCGGGGCCGATCGTCTTCAGCGAGATCACCGGCGGCACCGGGCAGCCGGTGAGCGCCGCGACCCACGCGAGGAGCCCGAGGAGCGGGATGCTCCTTCTGATCATTTTCCGCAGTAGCGCTGGATCGCCGCGTCGAAGGAGCCCGCGTCGAGCGGAACGAATCGGTTGATCTGAAGCGACGCACAGACCTGCTTGCCCGCCGGGTCGTCGCACATCCCGGTGAGCACCTTCTTCACGGCCTCGCGCTCGGCCGGCTTGACCTGCTCGGGGAACGCCACCAGCGGGAAGGTGGCGATCGGGTCGGACGAGTAGACGACGGTCAGCTCGAGCCCCGGCGGCTTGTTGGGCGCGTTGAGCTGCTCGTCGTTGATCAGCGCCGCGTCCTGCTCGCCCGATGCGAGCGGCCGGAAGATGCCGGAGAGCGGCGAGGGCGTGCGCTTGAGCTGGAAGAAGGTGTCGATGTCGACCTTGCCGCCCAGCAGCACGCGCGAGATGAACTTGTGGTTCTGCTCGAACAGGTGGTTGGAGATGAGCCGCTTGCCCTTGAGGTCCTCGAGCGTCGTCGCGGTTCCCTTCTTCACGACGATGTGGAAGCGCACGCGGCTCGACATCCCGGCGATCCCGTCGACGGCGGCGAAGGGCTCGGGCGCGTTCTTGCCGCACGCGAGCTGGAGGTAGCGCCAGGCGGGGATCATCGCGAAGCCGGGCTTGCCGGCGAGCGCCTTCTCGAACTGCCCCGCGTCCTCGCAGTAGATGCCGGTCGAGCTGCCCGGCGGCCAGCCACGCTTGTTCCCGATGTACTTCGTGAACTCGTTGATGAACGGCCCCGCGGTCTCCGAGGTCCCGGGGATCCCGGGCGTCCAGATCACGAAGTCCTTTTCGCCCGCGCTCGCGCTCGTCGCGAAGGCGGCGGCGGCGGCGACGAGGAGCCCGATGTGCGCAGGTGTGTTCATGGTGGTTTCGACGGGGCGCCGCGGACCTTATTCGACGACCGCGCGATCGTCAACCCGAGGACGCCGTCAGTTGGCCGCGCCGACGCCCTCGACGGAGGGCTCGACCTGCGCCGTCGGCGGGACGATCTCGCGGATCCAGGTTTCCGGGCGCGGCGCGTCGCGCAGCTCGGCGCGGAAGGCGCCCATCTCCTCGTAGTAGGCCTTGAACCGGATGAAGATCATCAGGTCCTGGAAGATGTCGGCGATGGCGGCGGGGTGCTTCGCCATCACCGGCGCGGCGCGCTTGAGCAGCTGTCCCAGCTCGGCCGCCTCCTTGCGGTGACGGATCGTGAAGCTGAGGATCCGCCACGCGAGCTCGGCGTGCTTGGCGTGGGTCCGCCACGTCGCCTTGCCGTTGGGGCGGATGCCGCGCGAGCCGAACAGCTCGAACTTCTTCGCGAGGCGGCGGGCGAAGCCGTCGTAGTCGAAGAACTGCGTCGTCATCCAGCGGTAGCCGGCGTGGAGGTCGTCGGTCGACATGCGCTTGGGGATGATGTTCGTGCGCACCAGCTCGCCGATGGTGTAGTCGCCGCTGATGCGGCCCTCCTTCTCGAGGCGCGCGCGCAGCGGCGTCCCCTCGGGCGCGGAGAGCACGTAGGAGTTGCAGCACGGCAGCGCCAGCGCGTCGCAGAAGTCGACGTGGCGGCCGAAGATGTTGGGCCCGTCGGTGTCGAAGCCGACGATCAGCCCGGACATCACGTTGATCCCGTACGAGTAGATCTTCGCGACGTCCTCGCGCATGTCGGACTTGAGGTTCTGCTTCTTGTTGGCGCCCTTGAGCGCCTCGGCGCTCGACGACTCGATGCCGATGTACGCGAACACCAGCCCGGCGCGCGCCATCAGCTCGAGCAGCTCGTCGTCGCGCGCGATGTCGACCGAGAGCTGCGCGCCGAGGACGAACAGCGGGTCCTTGTCCTTGCGCCACTCGGCGATACGGCGGAGCAGGTCCTTGGCGTACTGGCGCTTGGCGGTGAAGTTGTCGTCACCGATGAGCACCGACTGGAAGCCGGCCTGGTAGATGAGGTCGAGCTCCTTCATCACCGTGTCGGCGGGCTTCACGCGCACGGTGTTGCCGTACAGGACGATCGCGTCGCAGAAGTCGCACTGGAACGGGCAGCCGCGCGAGGTCTGCAGGACCGCCGTGAGGTAGCGGTCGGCCGGGCAGAGGTCCCAGCGCGCGACGGGCGTGCCGTCGAGGGCGATCTTCTCGCTCTCGACGTACAGCGACTGGTTCTCGCCGCGCTTCCACTCGTCGAGGAAGCGCGTCCAGATGCGCTCGCCGTCGCCGACGAAGATCGCGTCGTAGGGCTGCGCGCCGACGATGCTGCGGTAGTGGTGGGTGGCGTGCGGGCCGCCGAGGACGACCATCTTGCCGCGCTCCTTGAGCCAGCGGCACAGCTCGTGGGCGCGGTCGCGGTTGGGGTCGTAGCAGGTCATCGCGTAGAGGTCGGCCTTCGGGAACGCCTGCTCGAACGGCGTGCCGAGGTACTCGTCGAAGACCTCGCAGTCGAAGTCCTCGCGCGGCGTGAGCGCGGCGATGGTCAGCAGCGACAGGCTGGGGAAGAAGCTGGTCTTGCCCATCGCCTCGTTGATCACCGACGTGTTCAGGAAGTCGGACGGGCACTTCGGGTTGATGAATACGATCTTCTTCTTGGCCACGGCGTGCCCTCGCGTGCGTTGGGTGAATCGACCGCGTAGGCGATCGGCATATCGATTTGCTTGACGCTGGTCAAGGATTTATTCGGCAAGGGGTTCTTGGGGACTCGACGCGGGCGTACCCCGAGGTTAGACTGCCGCGTGCTCCCGACAGAACCGAACCCAGGCGCGAGCGCGGAGCCTTCGTCGCGCGCGCGGCGCCCCGGCTACTCCGAGTCCTTCCCCTGGCCGCTGCGCCGGCTCGGCGGCGAGGCGCCGATCGCCTACTTCGACACGGGCGATCCCGGCGGCGCGGCCTACCCGCCGCTGCTGCTCATCCACGGCCTGGGCGGCAACTTCACCAACTGGGAGCACCTCGCGCGCGAGCTGTCGCCGCACCGCCGCGTCCTCGGGCTCGACCTGCCCGGCTGCGGCGACTCGTTCAAGCTCCCGCTCGGCCCCGGCGGCGCGCGCTACTCGATCCGGCTCTACGCCGACTCCTGCGTGCGGCTCCTCGACGCGCTCGCCGTCGAGCGCGCCGTCTTCTGCGGCCACTCGATGGGCGGGCAGGTGGTCGCCGAGGCGGCCCTCGCCCACGCCGGCCGCGTCGAGCGCCTCGTGCTGGTCGACACGAACGGCTTCGTGCGGCGGCCGCTCTACCAGCGCCTCGGGCGCCACCTCGTCTTCCACGAGCCGCTCGTGGTGGGGCTCCTCGAGCGGTTCGCGGTGACGCTGCTCCACGCCTGCTTCCACGACTCGCGGGGCAACGCCAACGCCGCGCGCTTCATCGCCCAGGCGGACGGTCGCCCCGCGCACCCCACCCTCGACGAGTTCGCGACGATGGCCTGCTCGCTCTCGCCCGACCTCGTGGAGCGCCACTACCTCGACGACCTGCACCGCCTCACGCAGCCGACGCTGGTGCTCTGGGGCGAGAGCGACAAGCTGCTGCCGGTGGCCGAGGTCCCCGCGTGGGTCGAGCGGCTGCCTGCCGGCCGCCTCGAGGTCGTGCCGGAGTGCGGCCACCTCTCGATCGTCGAGAAGCCGAAGGCGCTGGCGCGGGCGCTGCTGGCGTTCGTGAACGAGGGGCGCGAGGAGCGGCCGCGGAGGGCCGCAGTCTGACATATTCCGACTTGACCCGAACGTCAGCCAGGATACCCACCAGCGAGCGATCAATCGTCTCGCTGCATCGCAAAAAAACTTTACAAGGCCGGCTCCACGGACAGAAGAATACGCCCAGCGCTTAATCGCTGAGGGCAGTCCGAGATGGTCGATCCTCTCCCTCGCCGGACACCGGGAGACTTCGGAGCGAGTCGCATCGCGCCAGGCACGGGAACGACGTCCGGCAGAGATCGCTCCCGTACGCTTTCGTACGGCGCGACGACGGCCGGGCGGTCGGGCGACGTGGACTCGTTGCTCGAGCGCTACGGCATCGACGTCGGGATCTGGGAGCTGGATCTCGCGGGGCGCCGCTTCCGCGCCTCGGGCTCCTGGGCGCGGATGATCGGATCCGATCCCGGCGCGCTCGGCGACTCGCTCGACGAGTGGCTGGGGCGCGTGGACGCGGCGCATCGGCCGCTGCTCGAGCTGGCGCTGCAGACGCACATCGAAGGGCTCTCGAGCGAGTTCGAGGCCGAGTACGCGATCCACCACCGGGACGGGAGCTGGCGGCGAATGCGCGCGAGAGGACACATGGAGCGTCATCCAGACGGCACGCCGGCGTGGCTCGCCGGCCACCAGGAAGACATCACGGAGCGCCGGCAGCAGGAGTCGGAGCTGCGGCGATCCGAGGGGCGCTTTCGGGGGCTGGTCGAGGGTTGCCCCGACGCGATCCTCGTCCACCGCGAGGGTCGCGTCGTGCAGGCCAACCGGCAGCTGGCAGAGATGGTCGGGCTCGCCGAGGGCGAGCTGCCCGGCATGCTCGTGCTGCAGCTGGTCGCGCCCGAGGACCGCGCGTTCTTCTCCGACGACGTGCGCCGCCTTTCGCGCGGCGAGGCGGCGGCGGCGCCGGCGCGCGAGGTGCGCCTGTCGCGCCGCGACGGCTCGACGGTGACGGCCGAGCTGTCGTCGCTGCGGCTCCACTTCGACGGCGCCCCGGCGATCGTGGTGGTGGCCCGCGACGTCAGCGCGCGCAAGCAGCAGCAGGCGCAGCTCGCGCACACCGAGCGCATGGCCACCGTGGGCGTGCTCGCCGCCGGGATGGCGCACGAGATCAACAACCCGCTCATGGCGGTCGGCGCGAACCTGCAGCTCCTCGTCGAGGACGTGCCGCGGCTGGCCGAGCGCGCGGCGGAGCTGCGGCGTTCGCTCGTCGAGGCGCTCGGCGAGTCGCGCGCCAACGCCCTGGCGGCCCGGGCCGGCGCGCTGCTCGACCCCGAGGCGCTGGGCGAGCTGGTGGGCCAGCTGCAGGACGCCCACGAGGGCTCGCTCCGCGTGCGATCGATCGTCGCCAACCTGAAGCACTTCGCGCACACCGAGGAGCAGCCGCAGCCGGTGGCGCCGCGGCGGGTGATCGAGATCGCCAAGAAGCTGGCGATGCACGAGATCCGGCACCGCGCGCGCTTCGTCGAGCGGCTCGACGACGTGCCGCCGGTGCTCGGCGACGAGGGGCGGCTGAGCCAGGTGATCCTCAACCTCCTGCTCAACGCCGCGCAGGCGATCCCCTCGGGAGCGGCGAGCGACAACGAGGTGCGGGTGGTCGTACGCCGCGACGGTGACGGCGTGGCGATCGAGGTGGTGGACACCGGCGCCGGCATCGCCCCCGAGGCGCTCGACCGGATCTTCGAGCCCTTCTACACCACCAAGCCGCCGGGCATCGGCTCGGGGCTCGGCCTGGCGATCTGCCGGCACATCGTCGAGGGCCACCGCGGGCGCATCGAGGCGGAGAGCCAGCTCGGGAAGGGCACCACGATGCGGGTCTGGCTGCCGCCCGCGGCCGAGGCGCTCCGCCCCGTCGAGGCGGCGGCTCCGGCCGGCAAGGAGGCGTCCCAGCGGGTCGCCACGCACGAGCGCGTCCTCGTCGTGGACGACGAGCCGGCGGTGTGCCGCGCGCTGGCGCGGGCGCTGCGCGACGACTTCGAGGTGGTGACCGCCGCGGGCGGCGCCGAGGCGATCCGCGTCCTCGAGCGCGACCCGGACTTCGCGCTGATCCTCTGCGACCTGATGATGGGCGACGTCTCGGGCCAGGACGTCCACGGCTGGCTGCAGGTGCGGCGGCCGGCGCTGGCGCGGCGCCTGGTGTTCGTGACGGGAGGCGTGAGCCAGCCCGGGGTGCAGGCGTACCTCGACCGCATCGACAACCTCGTCGTCGAGAAGCCGGTGGACTGCGCCAAGCTGCGCCGCCTGCTGCGGCGCCTGGTCGAAGGCCCGTCGGAGAGCGCGCCGTCGGCGGCCGGCACCGTCGATCGGCGGGCGGCGCGGCGGGTCGCCGGGGACGGCCTTTCCGGCACGCTGGCCGCGGCGGGCGCGAGCGGCGAGATCGACGTGATCGACTTCTCCGCGTGCGGCCTGCGCGTGGCGGCGCGGGGTCTCCCGGTGGTCCTCGACGCCGGCCGCGACGCGGCGCTGGCGCTGCGCGGCGGCGACGGCACCGTCGGCGCGCAGGTGCAGCTCGTCCGCACCGTCCGCACCGACGCCGGCACCGACCTCTGCTTCCGCATCCTGTCGATGGACCCCGCGAGCGATCGCCGCTACCGCGGGTGGATCGCCGAGCGGTAGCGAATCAGTAGGTGAACTTCCCCCGCAAGAACGCCTCGGAGGCCCCGGCCGCCGGATCGCCGAACTTCGTCGTGCGGTCGCCGAGGAAGAGGAACGCGCCGACCGACAGCTCGGTGCCGTCGGTGACGGTCCACGCCAGCTGCGGGAACAGCACGCCGGTGGGCTTCCAGGAGGACTCGAGGTGCCAGGTGTCGTCGAGCGACGGCAGCTTCACCACCCCGAACAGGCGGACCAGCACCACGTCGTCGGCGAGCTTGAGGTCCATCCCCGCCACGATGTAGTCGCCGAGGCGCTGGTCGATGCGCGGGTTCTCGCAGCCCGGCCGGCCCTTCCCGTTCACCTGGTTCCCGGGCAGCGCGCAGTTGTTCGCCGGATTTTGCAGCGGGTGCATCGCGACGCCGGCGCCGAACTCGTCGACGAAGCCGTGCACGTACTGCGCGTTGACGTAGACGTGGCGGCCGAGCGTCATGTCGGCGCCGGCGGTGAGCTTGAGGAACGGCGTGGTGGGCACGACCGTCGGCCGCACGCCGCTCGAGTCCTGGACCTGGCCCATCGGCGAGACGTAGTGGCCCATCATGTCCACCACGTTGCCGAAGAGGACGTTCATGTCGTTGTAGGGATCGAAGCGGAACTCGTTGCGCTTGCCGTCGGGGCGGTCCTGGTACAGCGCGTAGGTGATCTCTTCCGGGAAGGTGACGGTGCCCTCGATCCAGTAGCCGAGCCCCGCCAGGCGCTCGATGGTGCCGGCGATGTCGCCGCCGATCACGTCCTCCTTCGGCCACACCACGCCCACGTCGGCGGTCCGGTCGGCGTGGAACACCGTCTGCGCCGGCATCGGGATGCCGAAGCGCCCGTGATAGTAGGAGAGCGAGACGTCCTGCCCGAGCACGCGCCCCGCCAGCCGCAGCGCCAGCTGGCTGTTCTGGATCGACACGTCGGGCACCTGGGTGACGACGTTGACCGTCGTCGGCGCCAGCGCCGGGTTGATCTGCTCGTTGTAGAAGAAGTCGCGCGGGTTGCCCTCCTGCACCGGCGCCGGGCGATCGAGTTGCTGCAACGCAACAGGCGCGGTGCGCGGCAGCTCCGCCGGCCGGAACACCGGCACCCACACCGCGGTCAGCACCCAGTCGCCCTTCGGGTTGTAGTCGGCGCGGACCATGTTGTTCGCCAGCGCCTTGCCGAACAGGAGCGCGTCGCTGAAGTCGAGCGTGTTGATGTTCGCCGTCGGGTTGAACTGGTCGGCCGCGCCCCACACCACCACCTGCCGCCCGACGCGCAGGTCGAGCCCGGGGAGGACCTTGTAGATGTCGAGGTAGGCGGCGTTGACCTCGATGCGGTAGGGGTCGATGTTCGGGCGCAGCGTCGTCGAGTCGAGATCGTGCAGGTCCGAGAAGCCGTAGAGGTAGAGGTCGGTGTCGGCCACCGCCTTCACCTTGTCGGAGAGCGACAGCGTGAGCTTGGCCTTGATGTCGTTGTCGTTGCGCGAGAAGCCGTGCGACGGCAGCTGCGCCTGCGACGGGTAGGCGATCGGGATGGGCTCGCCGTAGAGGCGGTAGCGGATGTCCGAGGAGATGAGCCCGCTGAACTTGAGGTCGAGATCGGCGTGGGCCGGCGAGACGTTGCAGAGGACAGCGAGCGTGGCCACCGCCGCGGCCGTGCGCGGAGGCAGCCGCTTTGCGAACGGTCTGCTCACGGGGCGGCAAGCTAGCGTGTTTCGCCGCCCGCCTCAAGAAGCAGCGACACGGCGAGGGCTCCGATCGTGAGCGAGGGCGCGTCCTCGGATCGCTCACGCTCACGCTCACGCTCACGCTCACGCTCACGCTCACGCTCACGCTCACGCTCACGGAGCATGGGGCACGACGAGGGCTCCGATCGTGAGCGAGGGCGCGTCCTCGGATCGCTCACGCTCACGCTCACGCTCACGCTCACGGAGCATGGGGCACGACGAGGGCTCCGGTCGTGAGCGAGGGCGCGTCCTCGGATCGCTCACGCTCACG
>JAJXSP010000158.1 GCA_021784515.1 Myxococcales bacterium
GATCCGCTAGGCGTGGCCGCCGCCGCCCAGCGTCGCGTCGCAGTACAGCCCGCCGGGTCGCGGCGCCAGCAGGCGCACCGCCTCGTCGCCGAGGACGGTGGTGTGTGCGAAGGGGGCGGTCACGCGAGTCACCGACGGAGGGCCATCGACCACACGTACCACCGGCTTTCGGGCAGGGCAAAATTTTGGTCGCTTCCCCCGCGAGGCCTCGAATCCTCACCGGCCCGTGGCGGGCGTCGCGCCGCGCACGGGCTGTTAGCCGATTAACGGGTCGTTAGCGAAGCACCGACGGAGAACGCTCCGCGAACGCCTCCGCGCCCGGCCGGCGCATGCCACGGAAGACCGCGCGATCACCGGGCGTCCGTCGATGGGGAGCCGTCGGAGGTCGGCCTGGCGGCTCTCCATTGTGGGGCCGGTACGTTCCGTGCTAAATCGGCGCGCCGCTGAGGAGGTTTGCGACCATGAGCACCACACGTTCCTTCGTCCGAGTCACATGGGCCGTCGCGCTGCTGGCATCGATCGGATGCCAGCAGCCCCGGCCCGCCATCAACCGGATCCAACCAGATTACATCGACAAGGTGGATTTTATTCCGAACCAGTATCAAATCCTCACGGCGGTGCCCGCGAACCCGGACGGCACCGCGCCGACGGCGCTGATCACGCCGACGGTGCTGGCGAAGGAGCCGGTCTTCTACACCCAGACCACGCTCATCGCGAAGCCGACCACCACCGGCTTCACCGGCCTGACCTCCTACAGCGAGGCGGACAAGATCCGGTGGGACGTCGAGGAGCACTTCCTCATCGCCCGCCAGTCGTACGAGTACGTCAAGGGCGCGCCGACGGGCGCCGCGGGCATCGGTCAGAACCTGCAGACCGGGGATCCGATCGGCGTGTTCGCGATCACCTCGCACTTCGACATCATCGACGACTACAACACGACGACCGGTGAGGCGCTCAACGTCGTCGTCGAGAACACCACCGACCGGCCCTGGTACCAGCGACGCTACATGCACGTCGACTGGTCGCAGAACCTCGTCGACGGCTACCAGAGCGTCATCGGCGCGGTGTTCCTCGACATCGAGGGGAAGATCAAGGCCGACCCGGTGCCGGTCTTCGTCAACAGCCCGAGCGACCCCAACGCGCCGGTGTTCGTCTGGAGCGGCGACGGCGATTCGCGCCACCTCGACTACTTCGACATCGTCAACAAGGCGATCCTCCACCCGGAGACGGCCCAGGTCTTCGACGAGGGCACCAACTACACCTTCCCGGTGTGCTGGCTGAGCGAGGACTCGCAGGACTGCTCGCCCGTCGAGGCGACCATGCGGATGGCCTTCCGCCGGGCCGACCGCCTGCGCGATTACGAGCCCGCGCCCGTGAACGTCCCGATCCCGACCTCGGACGGCTCGCTCACCTCGAACAACGTGTTCGAGCACCTCGACATGGAGCGCTTTGGCTTCTTCGAGCAGTCGCGCATCGGTTACGACCCCGTCCAGCACGCCACGCTCGACAACGAGCGCATGCACTTCGCCTCGCGCCACAACATCTGGGCCCACCACCACATGCTCGTCTTCGGGCAGAGTGACGGGACCGGCTGCAACGTCGACGCGGACTGCGCCAACGGCTCGCTGTGCAACATCGGCAATACGCCGGTGGACGCCGCCCACCGCGGCACCTGCGCCCAGCCCGGCGTCGCCCACGACACCAGCGACATCGCCTGCTCCTCCGACGACGACTGCCTCCAGACGATCAACAGTGGCGGCCAGTCCAACAGCGCGTTCTGCGACACCTCGGTGGGCAAGTGCGCCGAGCACTACGTCCGGTGCGCCAAGGACTCCGACTGCACCAAGCTCGATCCCAACTCGACCTGCGATCTGGCGATCGCGTACACCCGCGCCGACAACCGCGGCCTCTGCCTGATGCCGTTCCTGCAGCGCCAGGTGAAGCCGATCGCCTACCACGAGTCGAACAACTATCCCGAGTACATGCAGCCGGTGACGGAGACAATCGTCCACGAGTGGAATGACGCCTTCACGGTCGCGGTCACCGCGGCGCGCCGCCACGAGTGCGAACTCCTGAACAAGGTCAATCCGGCCACCACCGCGCTCGCCACCAATCCCTGCAACGCCCCCTCGGTCACGGGCCTCGATCCCAATTACGGCGCCGACGCGAAGTACATCTTCGTCGGCTGCCACAGCCCGGTGTGGGGGACCGCCGATGGAGCCGGCCAGCACTCGGCCGGCGATGTCGCCGCCGCCAATGCGAAGGGCATGGACCTTCCGGTCTGCGGCCCGCAGGGCACCAGCGCGCGACTCGGCGACCTCCGCTACAGCATGATCGGCGCGATCACCGATCACGATCAGCAGGGCTACTGGGGCCTCGCCAACATCGCCTCCGACCCGGAGACCGGCGAGATGGTCGCCGGCCGTGGCGCCGTCTGGCAGACCATCACCGACACCTACGCCGCCTACCTCGTCACGCTCGTCAAGGTGCTCAACGGCGACCTCGATCCGAATGCGGTCTCGACCGGCGATTACATCGTCAGCTCGATGAAGCAGCTCGGCACGGGCCAGACGCCGTCGGCCGAAGTCCTCGATGCGCCGCTGCGCAACTCGGGCGGGCTGGATCACATCGGCGAGCTGAATACCGGCCTGAAGAACCTCGCGGTAGCCGGCAACGGCTGGCTCAGGCCGAACACGCCGCTGCTCTCGAACAACGTCAATGTTCCGGGCGCGCTCACCGTCGCGCAGGAGCGCCTGCTCAATGGCCGCGTCCTCGGCGACGGAACGGCGAAGGGAACTTCGCGCCTCCTCAGCCTCGCCGGCACGCCGCTCGAGTCGCAGCTCATCAACTCCGACCAGGCGATGCTCGCGGTGACGGCGTCGCCCGACCCGACCGGAGCGCTGCCGCAGACCGTGAACCAGGCCTCGCCGGTGCGCCTGCAGAGCGCCGCGGTCCGGCGCGTGATCAACCGCCTGAGGTCCCAGCTCTCGGCCTACGATTGCGAGTACGACTCGATGTTCTCCGACGACATCCTGATGGGCCTCGCCGAGCGCCTCGCGGGCGGCAAGCCGATCCGGATGAACGACCCGCTCGACGCGCCGGTGGCCTTCGGGCGTGATTGGAACTTCGGCACGGGCCAGGCGACCAATTACGACCTCATGGCGCAGTACGCGGCGCAGTTCATCCACCACGGCGTGCTCGCCCACGAGCTCGGCCACTCGCTCGGCCAGCGCCACAACTTCACCGCCTCGGCCGACGCTATCAATTACAACGATCAGTACTGGCTGGTTCGCGGCAAGGGCCACGCCACGAAGGCGGGCGATTCGCTGCCCGGCCTGCGCCCGCGCTACGACTATCTCGCCGATCCCCAGGACGGGCAGTACTACTCGCAGGACGAGATCGACGGCCGCGTCGACGAGTGGTCGTACTCGTCGGTCATGGATTACAAGGGCCTCAACGAGGACGCGCACGGCATTGGCCGCTACGACTACGCGTTCATCAAGAACGGATACGTCGGACTGGTCGAGGCGTTCAAGACGGTTGCGGACATGAGCGGCGCCGTCACCTACGGCGCCAACAACGGCGGTTACGGCTTCTCGACTCCGCTCGACTTGCGTGATTGGGCCGCGCAGAACGGCAATGGCCAGGTGCACGGCATGCACTACACGCAGATCCCGACGATCTTCGGCACGAAGATGGGCTCCGACGGCCAGACCATGGTGCCCAACATCGGCGACGACAACCGCTTCAACGTCTTCCTCCGCGAGACTTGCCAGATCAGCGGCTGGCCGGCGGACGCCGCGCCCTGCGCCAGCATTCCGGGACTCGGGGCTCCGATCTTCAGCAACACGACCTCGGACGGCAGCTACTTCCTCGTGCCGTACCGCTTCGACACCGACGAGCGCGCCGGCCTGGTCTGGCAGGATCAGCGCTATGACAACGGCGCCGACGGATTCGAGTCGCTCCACTACGTCGCGTCGCACTACCTCGACTACTACTTTGCGAACAGCTTCGCGCGGCTCCGCTCGGGCTTCAGCACGGGCGGCTACGTCAACCGCATGTGGTCGCGTTACCTCGACCAGCTGCACCAGACGACGCAGATGATGTTCTTCGACCTCGCCTTCTATCAGGACTTCCTCGGCGCGGATTCGCCCGGCTTCAACGCCTACAAGAACGACCCGAAGCAGTACGCGGGCTTCGTCAATCAACAGGCGATGAGCCTCAGCGCCGACACCCTCGCCGCGCTCCTCACGATGCCGGAGACCGGCTATCAGGGCTACGTCCCGCAGTTCGACAAGACCACGATCGTCGGGCCCATCCAGAGCGGCCAGTACATCACGAACGTGCCGGTCAACGAGGGGCGCATGGTCGAGTCGAACTGGCGCACCGACGTCGGCTTCTTCTGGTACGACGAGCTGAACAGCGCCGGGTCCTATTACGACAAGGTGATGGCGATCCAGGCGTACACGGATCCCGACCTGCTCCTCCTCCAGCGCGACACGCCGACCGACATCCGCCAGTTCGAGCTGAACTACTACACGATGTTCCCGGACCAGATGATCCGTCTCTTCGGCGGCGTCATTTCCGAGGACTATGCGGACTTCGCGCCGATCGTCGACATCCAGAACAGCTCGTCGACCGACATCGCGCTCATCCGGCCGCACGTCGCCACGCTCAACCTGCCCCCGGGCAACAGGGCGGGCCAGAGCGGCCGCGTCATCAACCGCAACTTCATACCGATCGACCCGCAGGATCACTTCACGACCCAGCTCTGGTCGATCGTGCACACGATGGCGCAGTTCCCGGCGACCTACGACTCGCGCTACACGGACTACATGCGCACCTGGGTCGACGGCAGCATCGAAGCGGTCGACGTCCAGGACCCGGACACGAACACGGTCTCGTTCGTCGATCCGTTCTCGCACCTCACGTGGCGGGCGATGCACTTCGGCACCAACCCGGGCGAGCAGGGCGCGAGCGTCGGCGCCTCGCCGATCCTCCACCTGTCGCGCGCCTCGGGCACGTTCGCTCCGAAGGTCGATCTCCCGTCGGCCGCCAATCCCCTCGCGGTCGCCACCGGCGACCTCAACGGTGACGGCCGTCAGGACATCGTGGTGGCCAATTCGTTCGCCAACTCGATCAGCGTGCTGCTCGGCCAGGGCGGCGGTCACTTCGCGCCGAAGATGGACTACCCGGTCGGCTCGGGCCCGGTCTCGGTCGCGCTCGGCGATATCAACGGTGACAACAAGCTGGACGTGGTGGCGGCCAACTCGGGCGACGGCACGGTGAGCGTGCTGCTGAACCAGGGCGGCACCTTCGCCGCGGCGGTCGGCTACGCCGCCGGCGCCAACCCGGCCGCGGTCGCGCTCGGCGACACGACGGGCGGCGGAAACCTCGACATCGTGGTCGCCAACAAGGGTGGAAACTCCGTCAGCGTGCTCATCAACAAGGGCGCCGGCTTCTTCGGCTCCAAGTCGGACACGGCCGTCGGCACCGGCCCGGTCGCCCTCGCGCTCGCCGATCTCAACGGCGACAAGAAGCTGGACGTGGTGGCCGCGAACTCGGTCTCGAACAACGTCACCGTGCTCCTCAACAAGGGCAACGGCGGCTGGACGAGCGCCAGCTACGCGGTGGGCAACGGTCCCGTGTCGGTCGCCGTCGGCGATCTCAACGGGGACATGCAGCCGGACGTCGCGGTCGCCGACATGGCCGCCAACACCATCAGCGTGCTCCTCAACGCGGGCATGGGCACGCTCGGCGCGAAGAACGACCTCGCGACGGGCGTCGGTCCGTCGTCGGTCGCGATCGCCGACCTCAACGGCGACAAGAAGCTCGACCTCGCGGCCACCAACACCGGCGACAAGACCGTCAGCGTGCTCCTCAACGGCGTCGGCGGCCACGTCACCGGCAACTTCCAGGGCAAGATCGACTACGTGACCGGCGCCGCCCCGAGCGCGCTCGCCACCGCCGACCTGAGCGGCGATGGCCAGCCGGACTTCGTGGTGGCCAACACCCAGGGCAACACGGTCAGCGTCCTCGTCAACTGGGGCGGTGGCCTGAACGGTGGCCTGGCGAACGAGGCCGGCATCGGTGCGCGAGCGATCCTGCACCTGGCCGACCTCGACATGGCTCGCCAGACCGCGATCGCGAACAACGACGCTCGGACCGTCTCGCTTCTCACGGAGCAGGAGCAGCAGTACGTCGACGTGCTCCAGGCGGCTCGCGCGGTCACCAAGGCCTTCGGCCACGGCTACGCGAATGAGCCCTGATCGTCGCAACAGAAGGAGCGCCCCGCGGCGCTCCGGGCTTCCCGGATGGATCGCGTGCGCGGCCTTTGGCCTCGCCGCGATCCTTCCGGGGCTCGCCCGGGCCCATCAGGACGTGCCCGGGGACTCGACCGAGCAGCCTGACGCGAGCCTCGGGGCCGACGGAACCCTTGACCCGGCGATCGCGAAGTGGGCGGCCCGGTTCAAGGACAGCACGCTGATCATCGACCAGTCGATCACGCCGGACACGGTGATCGCGAACGCGCAGCTCTCGGCGGTTCCGAGCTATCAGCTCTGGTTCTCGTTGCGGCCGCGCTACTACGTGACGCCGAACTTCTCGCTCCGCGTGCGCATCGACCTGACGATCGAGATGCTCAACGGCACGGACACCACGTACTACCGCCAGCCGATGTGGGGCGACATCTGGCTGGATGGTGTCTACACGGGCATCCCGAAGTTCCTTGGGATCCAGGCCAGCGTCGGCGTCCGGCTCCTGCTTCCGACGTCTCTGGCCTCCCAGATGCGCGGCACCGTGCTCACCGCCGGCCCGGTGGTCTCGCTCGCTCGGGATTTCCACACCCGGGTTGGCGACTTCGGGCTCAGCGCCGGAGCGGTGGGCGGGTATGTGTTCTCGCGCACGATGGTCGGGACGTTGGCCGACAACCAGGCCTACGGCTGCCAGGCGACCGACTTCACGCCGCAGGTCTGCAACCAGAACACCGGGGCGATGGACACGGCATTCCAGCTCATCACCATGCTGAGCGGGAAGTACTCGCCGATCCCGCGGCTCACCTTCAGCGCCGACTACATCCTGATCGACCAGTGGGCGAACGACGTGCAGCCCACGACGATCAGCGACGCGACCGGCGGCACGACGATGGTGGGCCCGGCGTCGACGGACCAGCGCCTCCGGCAGTACGGCTGGTTCCTCGCCAACATCGACGTCGAGACGACGAAGTGGCTGACGTTGAGCCTGGGCTATTACGTCTACCGCCCGATCCTCAACCCGGACAGCACCTACGGCAATCCGTTCTGGGAGCCGGGTGGCGCGACCCGCGTCTACTTCACCGTCGGCATCGGCCTCGATCAGCTGTACGCCGCCATCGCGACGCGCACGAAGAAGCACCTGCCGATGCAGACCGCCGCCGCATCGACGCTGCCGTCCAACTTCAACTAACCCCGCTCGGCCCGTCCGGGCCTCCCCTCCCCCGCCCGCGCCGTTGCTCTCCGAGCAATGGCGCGGGCGTCCCCTCATGGCGGCCCGGTGCTTGACGAACCAGCGGCCAGGCGGTACAAGAATATCCTTGAAATCTTCCTGTCTTTGGGATCCTTAGGATAAGGAGCGGACGCATGGAGATGAAGTACTTCGAGCTCGACGCGCGCGCGGAGGTGCTGCGGGAACGGCGTCAGAGGGCGTCGCAGGCGGTCCTCTCGGAGTTCGACGAGAAGCTCGACGTGTCGTGGATCTACCACGACCACGCCCTCGAGGGGGTCGTGCTCTCGTATCACGAGCTGAAGGCGGCCATCGACAAGCGGATCATCTCCGACGTGACGCTCATTCCGATGTACGAGGAGATCAAGAACTACAAGTCCGCCATCGAGTGGGTGCGCGACCTGGCGCGGCAGCCGCTGAAGAATAAGAAGGGGGCGATCACCCCCGACACGCTCAAGGCGATCCACGCCATCCTCACCCCCGACGAGCGCGCCAAGGGCAACCCCTACCGCAAGGACAACCCGCTCCATCGCCTGTACTTCCACGAGATCGCCACGCCCGACAAGATCCCGGCCCGGATGAAGAAGCTGTGCGAGTGGCTCGACGAGGAGGAGACGCAGCACCTCCACCCGATCGAGCGCGCGGCGCGGGCGCACTACCAGTTCATGGCGATCTACCCGTGGTCGAAGAACTCGGGGAAGACGGCGCGGCTGTTCATGAACCTGCTCCTGCTGCGCGACGGCTACCCGCCCGCGGTGATCCACTCGATCGAGCGCCAGCGCTACTACGACGTGCTGCGCGCCGAGACCGCCGGCCTCGTGCCGCTGGTGTTCGAGTCGCTCGACAACGCGGTCGAGACTGCGATCCGCTTCTTCGACGAGCTGAAGGAAGCCCGCCGCCAGGCCCGCCGCGCCTCCTGATCCCGCCTCCAGCGCCTTTCCGGGCGGCGCGGCCGCCCTCGACCCCCCACAATCGAGGAGCCATGCATCACTTCGCGTATCGAGGCGATGATTTGTGTTGCGAGGGGGTGTCGCTCGCCGAGATCGCCGCCACCGTCGGAACGCCGTCCTACGTCTACAGCCTCGCCACGCTCAAGCGGCACTTCCAGGTGTTCGACGCGGCCTTCGCCGATCGGAAGCACGTGGTCTGCTACTCGATGAAGGCGAACTCCAACGTCGCCGTGCTGCGGGCGATGGTGTCGTGGGGAGCGGGGGTGGACATCGTCTCGGTCGGCGAGCTCTCCCGCGCGCTCAAGGTGGGCGCCGACCCGAAGAAGATCGTGTTCTCCGGCGTCGGCAAGCGCGAGGACGAGATCGAGGCGGCCCTGCGCGCCGGCATCCTCGCCTTCAACGTCGAGTCGCACGGCGAGCTGGAGGCGATCGAGCGGGTCGCGGCACGGGTGGGGGTGCGCGCGCCGGTGTCGCTGCGGGTCAACCCCGACGTGGACGCCGAGACCCACCCGTACATCTCGACCGGCCTCCAGAAGAACAAGTTCGGCATCCCGGTGACCCAGGCGCGCGAGGAGTACCGCTTCGCCCGCGGGCTGCCCCACGTCGACGTGGTCGGGATCGACTGCCACATCGGCTCGCAGCTCACCAAGGTGTCGCCGTTCCGCGACGCCATCGCCCGCGTCGCCAACCTGTGCCGCGAGCTGGTCGCCGACGGCGTGGACCTGCGCTACCTCGACATCGGCGGCGGCCTCGGGATCGCCTACGACGATTCGCGTGGCTCCGGCACGGCGCCGCCGGGACGCACCGGCGTGGGAGGTGCGGAGCCCTCCCAGGGTTCCGCGTCGGAAGGCGAGCCGCCCGGGCCGGCGGACTACGCCCGCGCGATCCAAGAGGCGCTCGAGGAGTTCGCGGGGCTCGACGTGACGCTGGTGTGCGAGCCGGGGCGGGTGATCGTCGGCAACGCCGGCGTCCTGCTCACGAAGGTGCTCTACCTCAAGCACGGCGAGATCAAGAACTTCGTGATCGTCGACGCGGCCTTCAACGACCTCATCCGCCCGGCCTTCTACGATTCGTTCCACGCCATCCGCCCGGTGCGCCGCGGAGAGACCGAGACGCTGGTGGCCGACGTGGTAGGCCCGGTCTGCGAGACCGGCGACTTCCTGGCGCGCGACCGCGAGCTCCGGCGGCCCAAGGAGGGCGATCTGCTGGCGGTGATGTCGGCGGGCGCGTACGGCTTCTCGATGGCCTCGAACTACAACTCGCGGCCGCGCGCCGCCGAGGTGCTGGTCGACGGCGATCGCTTCGCGGTGGTGCGCCGGCGCGAGACGATCGAGGACCTGATGCGGGGCGAGTCGATCCCGGACTGGGTCGGCTAGAACTCGCCCTTGGCGAGGTCGAGCGTCACGCGGGTGTCGCGCCCCTCGGGCAGCAGCTCCGCGCCGACGCGCACCGACGGGAGGCCGAGCGCCCAGCGGCCGTCGTGGTGGGTCAGCACCGCCTCCACCGGGCCGACGTCGTCCTTCAGGCGGCGCGAGAGGATCGCCCCGACCAGCAGCCCGACCGCCATGCCGCCCAGGCCGTAGCGCGCGCCGGTCTCGAGCCCGTTGTTGCCCGCCGAGCCGAGCCCGTAGCCGACCGCGAAGGCGAGGCTGAGCCCGGCCATCCCGAAGGCGTCCACGACGGCGACGTGGCCGCGGCTCACCTCGATCCGCCACGCCAGCAAGGAGCCGCCCACCACGCCGATCGCGCAGCCGCCGAGGGTGAGCCACCCGAGGGCGGCGGGCGAGTCGGAAAAGATCGCGCCCGAGAGGAGCAGCCCCGCCGCCGAGCCCCACAACCCGCCCGAGTTCACGATCGCCGCATCGCCGGGCGAGGTGTCGTTGTAGCGCGCGACGAGGATCCCCGCCCCCAGCCCGAGGCCGCCGCTGAGGAGGGTGACGCCGAGGGTGTTCTGCCCGCTCAGCTTGAGCCCGTAGGCGAGCGAGACGCCGGCAATGCTGCCCCATGCCGTGCCGCCGAGGATGATCGAGCTGTGGCCGACCTTCATGTCGTCGTCGCTGGCGAGCACCGAGACGAGGAGCCCGACGCCGATCCCCACTACCGAGGCGCCGGTGTCGAGCAGCAGGCGCAGCACGCCGTCGAGGCGCGGCCCGCCCGACGCCTCGGCGATGCCGACGCCGGCCAGCCCACCGTAGAACATCGACCCCAGCACGAGCTCGCTCCGCCCCGAGCGGAACGGCTTCTTGAAGTTGATCGAGCGCCGCACCGGGTGGCCGCGCAGCACGTCGATCTCCTCGCTCTGCGCCGGGTAGTCGGGCAGCTCGACGCGCAGGCGCCGTCGCTGTCCCACCTCGACCGGCCGCGAAAACGGCGTCACTCCCTCCTCGCGGTCGTCGAGGAACACGCGCGCCCCCTCGGGCTTGGAGAAGACCGTGAGCGTCTCGGTCTCGTGCTCGAGGCGCACGCTGACGACGACCTGCGCGCCCGGGTCGAGCGCCACCTGCTGGTCGAACGGCCGGTGGTAGGCCAGCTCGACGTGGATCTCGTAGCGCCCCGGCGGCAGGTCCTCGAAGCGCAGCGGCGCGGTCCCGGTCAGCGCGCGCCCCTCGCCGACGAGCCGCACCGAGGCGCCGGGCTTGTTGGCGTCGACGAGGATGCCGCCCGGCAGGCCGCGCAGCACGCGCATCCGGTGCTCGGCGAGCGGGCGGAGCGGGCTCGTCGGCGACGCGTCGCGGAGGAAGCGCTCGTAGTAGTCGCGGGCGGCCTCGGGCTTGTAGACGCGCTCGTACGAGGTGGCGATGTTGATCAGCACGTCGGGGTGCGGCTGGGTTTCGTAGGCGGCGAGGAATTCCGCGACGGCGGCGTTGTAGTCGCCGTCGGCGAAGGCCTTCTCGCCGGCGGCGAAGTGGGCGTGCGCGGCCGCCTCGTCGGCCCGCGCGGCGGCGGCCGCCGTCAGCGAGGCGAGGATCGCGACTCCGAGCAGGTGGCGCAGCGACGCCAAGCGGCGGGATGCTACCACGCCGCGCGGGCGCGCCCGACCGTCGCCACCCCGATCAGTTCGTCTCGCCGTACGGGTTCTTGCCGGGCAGATCGCTCGGCTTGGCCGGAGCGGCGGGCTGGTGCTGCGCGAGCGAGCGTGCCGGCGCGGGCGGACGGGCGAAGCGCCGCGCGGCCTGCAGCTTGATCTCGACGAGCTCGCCGTCGGCCGAGGGCCGGACCGTCGTCGACGCGCGCTCGAAGCCGGGGCGCACGAAGTCGAGCTTCACGTCCTGGTCGGTGCGCCGCAGCGCGATCGCCGTCGGGTGCTCGAGCTCGCCGGTGGTGCCGAGAATGCGGTCGCCCTGCCGCACCTGCGCCCCCGGCGGCGTGCTGGCGAACCTCAGCGTCACCGTCGGAGAGGGGGGCGGCAGCG
>JAJXSP010000159.1 GCA_021784515.1 Myxococcales bacterium
GTGGCCCGGCTCGACCGTGCCGACGGAGCGGCGATGGCGCCCGACCGGAAGAGCTACAGCGACGAGCAGGTGAGGGCGATCCTGTCGCGGGCGCTCGAGCGCCAGCAGCGCGACGGGATGTCCCACGAGGAGCTGGTCGCCGCGGCGCGCGAGATCGGCATCTCCGAGGCGGAGATCGAACACGCGGCCGCCGAGGAGGCGCACCTCGCCGACGAGCGGCGCGACGCCGAGGAGTGGAGCGCCGCGCGACGGCGCGGGCTGCGCGCGCACGTGACCTCGTGGCTCGCGGTGAGCCTGCTGCTGCTGACGATCAACGCGCTCACCGGCGGCCTGTGGTGGTTCCTCATCCCGACGCTGGCATGGGGGATCGGCGTGGCGGCGCACTGGAACGCGATCCGCTCGGGGCCGTCGCCGCGCGATCTCGAGCGGGTGCGCCGCCGTCGCCAGCGGCGCCTCGCGCGCGAGCAGCTCCGCCGGCAGCTGCAGGGCGGCGCCGACGCGTTCCAGGTGATCGTCGAGGAGGGCGTGAAGGCGCTCGCGACGCACCTCGAAGATCGTCACAAGCGGCGGTTGCCGCCGGGGCAGTAGCCGCCGGCCCGCGGTTGACAGCGACGGCGAAACGGGATAACCGCCCCCGAATGGACATCCGCTCCTCCACTGGGATCCCTCGCCTGGCCTGGCTCGCGCCGGCCTTCCTCGTTGCCTGTTCGTCGTCGGGTGGCGGGTGGGTCCCCATCTTCGACCTGGGCGCGAACCCGCGCGGCGACATGGCGGCGCGGCCCGGCGACGACCTCGCGATTGCACCGGGCTCCGACTTCGCGAGCGGACCGATCTTCGACCTGGCCTTCCCCCAGGACTCCGCGATCGCATGCGGCGCGCTCGGCCAGCCCTGCTGCTCCGGCATCACCTGCACCGGCCTCTCCACCTGCCAGGGCGGAACGTGCCTGGCGCCGCAGGTCTGGCCCATCGCGGATCTCCGTCGGGGCGGCGTGCCCCAGAACACCGCGGTCAGCATCGCCGGCGCGACGGTCACGGCGGTCAAGACGGCCGGCAACAGCCACGGTTTCTTCGTGCAGGATCCCAACTCCGAGACGTATGGCGGGATCTACGTCTTCGTCGGGGGCGCGGTCCCGACGTGCAGCCCAGGGGCGATCGTGACCGCGACGGGCGTGTTCTCGACCTATCACGGCCTCGACGAGCTCGACGTCAGGACGGGCTCCTATCAGGTCACCGGTCAGGGCGCGTTGATCCAGCCGGTGCAGACCAACATCGAGACCCTGACCACCGACAACCGCTTCCAATCGACGCTCGTCTACATCAGCGGCGGTTTCACCGCGAGCCCCGTCGCCAACGGCGATCAGTTCACCGTCGCGGCCGGGGGATATTCGATCCTGATTACCAGCTTCGTGGCCAACGACGTCGGCCCGTCGCCGTTTCCCGCCGCCCCCGGCCAGCTCTTCTCGACGATCACCGGCCTCGGTTTCCAGGTCGGCCCGAACGGCGGCCCTTACGCGCCGGCGCTCGCGCCGCGCTCGCCCGCCGACCTGAGGTAGGAGCCCCCCGCCCCACTCTGCGTGAGCGTGAGCGTGAGCGTGAGCGTGAGCGTGAGCGTGAGCGTGAGCGTGAGCGTGAGCGTGAGCCCGAGCGTGAGCGGCGGGCGAAGCCTCTTCACGCAAGCGAGGGCAAGACAGAGGCGTTTTCGCCTCGCCGAAACCCCGCCTCGAACCGACGCGAAGAAACGTCGATCGACGCCCTTTTCGCGCGAGCGGCGCTAGTCGTCCATGTCGGCGAACTGGCCCGTGCCGGACGACTTCTCGTCGCGCTTGCGGAGGTTGTGATCGAGGATCCGCTTGCGCAGGCGGATCGCCTTGGGCGTCACCTCGACCAGCTCGTCGGGGTTGATGATCTCGAGCGCCTGCTCGAGGGTGAGCGAGCGCGGCGGCGTCAGGAACAGCTTCTCGTCGGCGGCCGTGGTGCGGATGTTGGTGAGCTTCTTCGCCTTCGACGGGTTGACGATGAGGTCGTTGTCGCGCGAGTGGATGCCGACGATCTGCCCGCCGTACACCTTGACCTGCGGCCCGAGGAACAGCGCGCCGCGCTCCTGCAGGTAGAACAGGCCGTAGGTGTTCGTCTCGCCCGGGTCCTGCGCGATCAGCACGCCGAGCTGCCGCCCCTTCATCGCCCCCACGTACGCCCCGTACTCGCGGAAGTTGTGGTTCAGCACGCCGGTGCCGCGGGTGTCGGTGAGGAACTCGTTGCGGTAGCCGATGAGGCCCCGCGACGGCGTGATGAACTCCATCCGCGTGCGCCCGTCGCCGCCAGGCTGCATCTCCGTCATGCGCCCGCCGCGCGACGAGAGCTTCTCGATCACCGCGCCGGTGTACTCGTTGTCGACGTCGACGAGCACGTCCTCGTACGGCTCGAGCTTCTCGCCCTTTTCGCCGTGGCGGTAGATGACCTCGGGCTGCGACACGCACAGCTCGAAGCCCTCGCGGCGCATCGTCTCGATCAACACCGAGAGGTGCAGCTCGCCGCGCCCCGACACCTTGAAGACGTTCGGCAGCTCGGTGTCCTCGACGCGCAGCGCGACGTTCGACTTCAGCTCCTTGTAGAGCCGCTCGCGCAGGTTGCGCGTGGTGACGTACTTGCCCTCCTGCCCGGCGAAGGGACCGTCGTTCGCGATGAACTGCATCGAGATCGTCGGCTCGTCGATCGCCATCAGCGGCAGGATGGTCGGGTTCTGGATGTCGGTGATCGTCTCGCCGACGTTCAGCTCGGCCATGCCGGTCATCGCGATGATGTCGCCGGCGGTGCCCTCGGCGATCTCGAAGCGCTTGAGCCCCTGCGACGCGAGCACCTTCTGCACGCGGAACTCTTCCATCTTGCCGTCGCGGTGGGCGCACAGCAGGCGGTCGCCCACCTTGCAGTGGCCGGCGAGCACGCGCCCGATCGCCACGTAGCCGAGGTAGTCGTCGTAGTCGAGCGTGGCGACGTGCAGGCAGAACGGCGCGTTCGCCTCCACCATCGGCGGGTCCACCTTCGCGACGATCAGATCGAGCAGCGGCTTGAGGTCGGACGGCGGGTCGTTCGGGTCGAGCACGGCGAAGCCCTGGCGCCCCGAGGCGTAGATCACCGGGAAGTCGAGCTGCGCGTCGTTCGCGCCGAGGTGGACGAACAGGTCGAACACCGCGTCGACGGTGCCGCTCGGGTCGCAGCCCTCGCGATCGATCTTGTTGACGACGAGGATCGGCTTGAGCCCGAGGCCGAGCGCCTTCTTGGTGACGAAGCGCGTCTGCGGCATCGGCCCCTCGAAGGCGTCGACGAGCAGGAGCACCGAGTCGACCATTCGCAGGACGCGCTCGACCTCGCCGCCGAAGTCGGCGTGGCCGGGCGTGTCGACGATGTTGATCCTCGTCGCTTTGCTCCCCTGGCCCCACGTGATGGCGGTGTTCTTCGAGAGGATGGTGATGCCGCGCTCGCGCTCGAGGGGGTTCGAGTCGAGGGCGCACTCCTGCACCACCTCGCCGCGGCGGAAGGCGCCCGCCTGCTTCAGCAGACCGTCCACGAGCGTGGTCTTGCCGTGGTCGACGTGGGCGATGATGGCGATGTTTCTGACGTCGCTGCGCGGGGCGGGCATGGGCTCCTCGAATCGAGCGTGCATCCTTATCGCAGCGCGGCGCGGGGGGCAAGGACGGAGCCGCGCCACGCGTCGAAGATCCGGCGCCGCGGACTACCGCGGCGTGATCGCCCGCCACAGCCTGCGGCTGCCATCCATCCCCGCTCGCACCAGCTGGAGCACGTCGAGCGACAGCCGGACCGTGCGGCCGTTGCGCAGCCGTACCTGCGCGAACTCCGAGTCGCCCTCGATCCGCTCGACCTGCACGCGGCCGAAGCGCACGTGCTCGATCACGTCGCCCGCGCGGAGCGGCTCCTCGGGGGCCGGCTCGCCGCCGGGCTCGGAGACGGCGGCGGAGATGGCGGCCACCTCGGCCCAGCTCGGCTCCTCGACCGCCTCGGGCTGCACGGCTCCACCGACGTAGCCGCGAGGCGGCGCCTCGAACGGCACGGGACCGTGCGCCTCCGCCTCGACCGGCGTGACGCCTGCCACCGCCTCCGCGCGCGCCTCGACGGCGGCGGGAGCCGGCTCGGCCGCCCGCAGCGCCTCGATGGCGTGGGCGTAGAGCGGAAGGCCCGTGCCGGCGTCGATCGCGCGACGGAGCAGCACGTCGTCGAAGGCGTCGATGACGAAGTCCACCGCGTAGACCCGCGCGCGCACGACCGCACCGGCCACCACCTCGATCCCGTTGTCGCCCTCGCGCGCGACGGCGGCCTGCGCCTCGACGTGGGCGTGGCCGTCGCGCTCGGCGAGGTTGGCGCTGAAGTGGACGAGCTGGAACGGCGTGGTGAAGCGGCGCACCGCCCGGAAGGCGCGGGTGCGCTGGTCGAACTCGCGCAGGTCGATCTCCTCGACGGTGCCGAAGGCGCGGATCTCGGCGCAGCGCACCCCGCGCGCCGCGCACAGGTCGGCGAGCGCGGTGAGGAGCTCGGCTCCCCGGTCCAGGCGGCCCACCAGGCGGCGGCCGCGACGGCTTTCGGCGACGATCAAAGGTTCCTCCCGCGAAACAGGGGGGCCTAATAGCACGGATCGACGGAGGTGCGCGCTGCTATAGTCGCGCGATGAGCGTCGGCGAAACGATCGATCGGCGCGTCACCCCGGACGGGCACGAGGTGGCGCTGGTGAAGCGCGGCGACGAGTTCGAGATCGTCTACGACGGCACCTTCCTGATGGCCTCGGACTGCCGGCGCTCCGAGCGCGCCCTCGCCGAGCTGGCGTTCGCGCCGCTGTCGCAGCGCGACGACGTCTCCGTGCTCGTCGGCGGCCTGGGGATGGGACACACGCTCCGCGCGGTGCTCGACGCGCCGGGCGTGGTGCGCGTGGACGTCGCGGAGATCTCCGACGCGGTGGTGGAGTGGAACCGGCAGCACTTCGGCGCGCTCAACGGCGACGCGCTCGCCGACCCGCGCGTCCACCTCCACGTCGCCGACCTCGCGACCTTCATCAAGCAGGTGCGGTACACGCCGATCGAGGAGGTGAAGGACGGCTGGCTCGCCATGCTCCTCGACGTGGACAACGGCCCGTCGTGGACCACCCGGCCGCAGAACGAGCCGCTGTACTCCGACGAGGGGATCGCGCGCCTCGAGACCGCGCTGCGCCCGGGCGGCGTGCTCGCGGTCTGGTCGGCGCAGCGCGAGGTCGAGTTCCTGCGGCGGCTGCACGCGCGCATGGTCAACGTCGCCGAGCTGGCGGTGCCCGTCGATGTGGGCGGGAAATCGAGCCTCGACTACGTCTACCGGGGACGGCGCCCGCCCGAGCCCCGCGCCGGCGGTACGAAGGGCAGCAAGATCGCGCAGGCGTAGCCGCCCGCTCGCGTTCGTCGCGACCGTGGCCCGCGTTCCCGTCGCTGCAAGCCCGCGGACATCTGGCATCGCGGATGCTCCACCGCTTCGCAGGGGTTCGCCACGGTGCCAGCGCGTGCCGCGGCGACGGCAAAAGGAGCTGGTCATGGACATCAAGAAGACGAAGGGCGACATGACGGTGCGCGAGGCGGGCCGCAAGGGCGGCGAGAAGGTCGCCTCGGAGCGTGGGCACACGTTCTACGAGGAGATCGGGAAGAAGGGCGGCGAGAAGGTCGCCTCGGAGCGCGGGCACGCGTTCTACGAAGAGATCGGGAAGAAGGGAGGCCAGAAGGTGGCCTCGGAGCGCGGGCACGGGTTCTACGAGGAGATCGGCCACAAGGGCGGCCAGAAGGTCCGCGAGCTGATCGAGAAGGGGAAGGGCGAGTAGTCGCCCGACCTCGACTTCCGCGGCGAGGTACTAGCCTGCGTTCTGCCCGTCGGGCGTCGCGGCGTCGGCGGGACGGGCGGTGAGGTCGCTCGTCGGGGTGAGATCTCCCGGCACGGCCATGTCCGGCACGGCCATGTCCGGCACGGCCATGTCCGGCATCGCCATGTCGCCGGTCGGCGCGGAGAGGTCGGACCCGGTGACCGCCGAGTCGGCGGCCGGCACCGCCAGGTCGAAGCCGACGGAGCCGTCGACCGGACCCTCGCAGGTGCCGCCGACGGCGAGCGACTGCCCCGCCGGCAGGACGCAGGTGAGGCCGTCCTGGCAGTCGGAGTCGAGCTGGCAGCGATCGCCGATGCCCTGCTTGCAGCCGGCGCCGCCGAGGGCGAGGGCGAGGAGTCCGAAAGCGAACACACCACGCGCCGAGTAGGTCATGTCGATCCTTCGCGAGCCCGACGAGCGGTCGGCTCGATTGGGGGCAAGGCTTATAGCACGGTTCGCCGCGCGATGGCGAGTTCCCGCGGCGAGCGCGTGGCGTACACTGCCGCCGTGTCGTCGCCTCGCTGCGCGCTCGCGTGTGCGGTCATCCTCGGTTGGAGCGCGCTCGGCGCTCGCGGGTTGGCCGCGCCGGGAGGCCGCGCGCCGGGCGGGCCGCACCGCGGCGTCGCGCTCGGGCTGTTCAGCGAGGACGCGGGCTGGTCGTACCGCCCGCTGCTCGACGAGATCGCCGCCACCGGGGCCGACCACGTCGAGCTGGTCGTCGCGTGGTACCTCGCCGACGTCGCCGGCGTCGAGGTGCACGACCACCCGCGCCTCACCGCGCCGCCCGAGGCGATCGAGCGCGCGGTCGCGGACGCCCACGCCGCGGGCCTGAAGGTGTTCCTCTTCCCGATCCTGCGCCTCGAGCGGCAGGCGGCGCCCGACGAGTGGCGCGGCACGCTGCGCCCGCGCGACCGGGCCGCGCTCTTCGCCTCGTACACGCGGCGCCTCGTGGAGCTCGGGAGACTCGCCGCGCGGACGCGCGTGGAGCTTTTCTCCGTCGGCAGCGAGCTGTCCACGCTCGACGGCGATCGTGCGCCGTGGGAGACGCTCGTCGCCGCCGTGCGCGCGGTCTACCCGGGACAGCTCACCTACTCCGGCAACTGGGACCACTTCCGGAAGGTGGCGTTCTACGACCTCCTCGACTACGTCGGGCTGTGCGGCTACTTCGCGCTCGCCGACGGAGGCGAGCACGGATGGGGCAGCGAGCGGGGGACCCATCCGCGCGCAGCCTCGCGCCCCGCCGGCGACGACGACCTGCTGCGCGCCTGGCGCGACCTGCGCGTGGAGCTGGACCGCTTCGCCGCGCGCTGGCGGCGGCCGCTCCTCTTCACCGAGGTCGGCTACCTCAGCCAGCGCGGCGCCACCGCGTGGCCGTGGGCCGAGGGGCGTCGCGACCCGGTCGATCTCGAGGAGCAGCGCCGCGCCTACGCCGCCTTCCGCCGCGCCTTCGCCGACCGTGAGCTTGGCGGCGTCTACTTCTGGAACTGGTACGGCTGGGGCGGCCCGACGAGCGGCGGCTACACGCCGCGCGGCAAGCCCGCCGCCGACGAGATCAAGCGCTTCTTCGCGACGCTCCGCGGGCGCTGAACGTCACTGGCAGCTGGCCACCTGCGCGCCACCGTCCGCGCTGCCGCCGGCGTCGGGCGCTCCGCCGTCGCCGACGCCTCCGTCGGGACGCGGCGGCGCCACCATCGCGACGAGGTCGTACGTCACCGGGTTCTGCCCGGGGTTCACGAACAGCGGCTGCATCGCGCAGAATCCGGCGTCGGGGCTGTAGACCGCGATGCTGTAGCGGCCCCAGGTGAGGTTGTCGATCTCCTGCGGCTGGAGGACGCCGTTCACGATCATCGGCGTGTAGCAGTTGCCCGGCGTCCCGTCGAGCCGCGTGCCGTCTTTGGTCATCGTCAGCACCGGGTGGCCGGTCCCGTCGAGCATCACGATCGACTCCTTCGTCACCTTTGCGTCGGCGCACTTCACGCCCATGGCGCCCCAGCCGACGTGGAACTTGAACGTCCCGGTGAGCTGCGGGTTCAGGATGTCGCCCGGCTCGAAGTCGATCGGCAGGATCACCGGCGCGCCGAGCGACGGCCGCGCGCTGATCTTCGTCGTGGAGACCGCGTTCGAGACCGCCAGGCCGTCGTCGCGCAGCAGCGTGCCGGTCGCCTGGTAGACGCCGGCGGGCAGCGGCATGCAGCGTCCGGTCGCGTCCCGCATGCAGAGCGTCGGGTCGGGGAATCCCTGGCTGTGCTTCTCGCAGTCCAGGGAGGTGTCGAAGCTGTCGACGCCGTCGGTCTGCGTCGGGCCGACCAGCTGGAGGTGGATCTTGGTCGCGCCGAAGTCGGAGCACGCCGGCGCCTGGTAGCCCGGCGGCATCGGCTCGAGATAGGCGAACAGCGACCACGTGATGTTGAGCTGCACCTTGGCGATGGAGATCGAGTTGCAGCTCGACGAGCAGGCGTCGCCGGCGGTGCCGTTCTTCGCGCCGTCGTCGCACTGCTCGCCCGACTCGACGACGCCGTTGCCGCACGTCGGGCCGGCGTCGCCCCCGCAGTCGATCGTAAAGAGCGCCGCGCCGGCACACAGGGCGGCCCCTGCGGCGAGGGAGATCGTCGTCTTCCGCATCCTCAATTCCCCAATCATCAAGACTTGATTTTCCGCCCCTGGCTCGAGGCTAGGCCATCAGCCCGAGGTGCTTGCGGGCGGCGAAGCAGTCCTCGGTGACGGTGAACCAGATCAGCTCCTTCAGGCGGTGCGTCGCCGGCAGCGTCGAGACGGTCGGCGGCTCGGCCGCCACCAGGCGCGCCGTCTGCTCGAGGTCGCCGAGCAGGAGGAAGGCCGCGCGCGTCGCGGTCAGCTCGGTCGCCGCCAGCCACGCCGCCGCCAGCTGGTCGCCCCGCTGCCCGACGAGCTTGCGCCCGAAGAAGACCACCTGCTCGAGCGTCTTCGGCGGCAGCGCCCGCTTGAGCTCCTGCGCCTTCTTGCCCGCCTCGCCGCCCGCCGGCTTGCCCGAATCCGCCTCCGCGCCCAGCGCGATGCCCGCGTCGATGATCAGGGCGAGCTGCGGCGCCGCCGGCAGTACGAAGCGCAGGGAGCGCTCGGGGCGGAAGTAGGCCAGCCGCTTGCCCAGCTCGAACAGCAGCTCCCGCTCGGGCCTCTTTTCGCCCATCATCGGCCCGCCGAAGATCAGGCACGGCACCGGCTGCTGCTTGTCGACGCAGTTGGCGATGACGATCGCCTCGCGCTGCTCGTAGCGCACGTAGCTCTCGAACGACAGCTTTGCGTCGAGCGCGTTGGCCACGTAGCGCACCGCCTTGGAGAAGGTGCGCGGGTCGGTCGCCTCGAGCTTCTCCTTGCGGTTGAGCGGCACGTCCTTGTGGGCGCGGCCGTTGGCCACCGAGAGGATCGACTGCACCTGCGCGAACAGCGCGTCGACGACGCGGTCCTCGTCGGGGTGCGCGACGTAGCGGCTCCACGTCTCGTCGTCCAGGTTCCGTCGCGCCGGCTGGAGCGGGCGCAGCTTCGCCTCGGCCACCATCTTCTGATCCTCGGCGTCGCCCTTCTTGAGCAGCGAGAGCGCGTAGGCCACCGCGAGCGCCTTCTCCGTCTGGCGCACCTTCGGGTAGAGCGCCCGCAGCGCGCGGTAGGAGGCGACGCGATCGTGCTGGTGGCGGAGCAGCGTCTGGTGCTCGTTGATCGCCTTCTCCTCCCACGACGGGCCGGCCTGCACGTACAGGTCGGCGAGCTGCTCGTGGCGCTTCAGGTCGCCGCGGTCGAGGCTGGACGCTACCTCGAGCGCGGCGATGCCCACCTCCACCTCGCCCAGCTTCTCGAGGGACAGCTCGGCGATCCGCGACCACGAGCGCAGCCGCTCCCTGCGCTGCTCGGGCGTGTCGCCGTCCACCTCGGCCGCCATGCGCTTGACCGCCTTGCGGTGGAAGCGCTGCAGCTCCTTCCAGTTCTCGGTCCTCTCGAGGATCTCCTCGAGCTTCTCGAGCGCCTTGGTCGCCGCCGGGTCGTCGTCGATCGCCTCGTTCCACAGCTTGATCGCGGCGTCGCTCTCCTGGATCTCGTCGCGGTGGATGATGGCGCGCGTGTAGCGCAGCTTGGCGCGCACCGTCGCCAGCGGCTCGGCCTCGGTGAGCCGCTCCAGCATCTCCAGCGCCTTGCGCCAGTCCTTCTGCTGCACGTGCACGTCGAGGCAGCGGTGCATCAGCGCGCGCGAGTCCGGCTTCATGCCGAGCGCCTCGCGGAACGTCGCCACCGCCTGCTCCGGGTCGGAGAGCTTCTCCTGGTACAGGTCGCCGATCTCGGTCAGCAGCTTGAGCGACTCCTCGGGGCTCGCGGTGACGAGCAGCGCCCGCTTGGCCTCGATGACCTGCTGCGGGTTGCCGGCGCCGACGTCGATCTGCGCCAGGATCGTCGGGCGGTGCGTCGGGTCGATCTCGAGCGCCTTGCCGTAGAAGTTCTTCGCCTTGTCGACGTGGCCGAGCCGGCGGGCGCACTCGCCGAGGTGATAGAAGAGGTCGACCCGCTCGGGGGGCTGGAGGTCGTCGTGGTGGTGATGCAGCACCGAGGCGAACGCCTCGCGCGCCTCCAGCCACTTGCCGTCCTTGTAGAGCATCTCCGAGAGCGCGCGCTGCGCCTCGAGGTCGGTGGGATCGATCTCCGCGGCCTTCGAGTAGGCGCGGCTCGCCTTGTCGGCTGCGCCGATCGCCTTCGCCGCGCGCCCGAGGCGCACCCACCGCTCGCGCTGCGTCTCGCGGTCGGCCTCCTTGCGGGTGAGCATCTCGAGCACCGGCACCAGCTCGGCCCAGCGCTCCTCCTTCCACAGCAGGTCGGCGACGCGCCCGCCGGCCTCGACGTGCTCGGGGTCCACGGCGAGCGCCTTCAGGTACAGGTCGGCCGCCGGCTTGTGCTCGTCGAGCGCCGCGTACAGCTCGCCCGCCTCGACGAGCATGCGCGTCTTCTCGAGGCGGTTGGCGGTGTGCTCCTCCGCCTCGACGAGCAGCTTCGCCGCGCGCAGGAACTCGCCCGCCTTGCGGTACAGCTCGACCATCGCCACCATCGAGGCGACGTGCGTCGGGTCGACGCCGTGGGCGCGGGCGTAGCGCACCTCGGCGGCCTTCGGGTCGCCCAGCTTCTCGGCGCAGAGCCGTCCCGCCTCGAAGTGGAGGTTGACCTTCGCCTCCTTGTCCTTCGTCAGCTCGGCGCGCTGATCGAGCAGCTCCAGCGCGCGCGGCCAGGACCCGGTCTTCTGGTGCAGCCGCCCGAGCGCGGCGAGGGCGTCGTCGTTCTCCGCCGAAAGCTCGAGCACGCGGCTCCAGGCGGTGATGGCGCGCGCCGGGTCGTCGATCCGCTCGTCGTAGACGCGGGCGATCTCGACGCTGAGCGCCACCTTGTCGGCGCCCGGCAGCTCGACGTGGCGGCGGTAGGCGTCGACCAGCGCCTCCCACTTCTGCTCGCCGCCGTAGAGCCGCTCGACGGCGCGCAGGGCCTCCTCGTTCTTCGGATCGATGACCAGCAGCTTCTCGAGGTACTCGGCGGCGCGCCCCTGGCCCGACGGGCGCTCCTCCCACTCGGCGGCCAGCCGCCGATACAGCGCGAGGCGCTCCTTGTCGTCGGTGACGAGCGCGGTGCGCAGCTCGAGGACCTCGAGGTACTCGGCGGCGCGCCCCTCGGCGTCATAGAGGTGCTCGAGCGCCTTCCACACCGCGAGGTCGCCGTGCCCGTCGGCGCGCAGCGCCTCGTAGCGCGTGATCGCCCCCTTGCGGTCGCCCAGCTTCTCGGACGCCAGCGCGGCGGCCTCCTTGCGCAGCTCGACGGCGCGCGCCGCGTCCGTCGAGGCCACGGCGGCGATCTTCTCGTCGAGCACGCCGAGCAGCGGCGCGAAGTCGGAGTGGCGGCGGTAGAGCGGCTCGAGCGCCGAGAGCGC
>JAJXSP010000549.1 GCA_021784515.1 Myxococcales bacterium
GCGGCGGGGCGGGCGGCGGCAGCGGCGGCGCGGGGGCCACCTCGGGCTTCTTTGCCGACGGCGAGTCTGCCGCCCGCTTCGCCAGCTCGGCGATCGCTCGGGCGACCTCGTCGCGGTCGGTCGCCGCCGGCGCGAGGTCGAGGTACTTCTGGAAGAAGTCGATCGCGCGGGCGTCGTGCCCGAGCTTGCGGTGCGCCTGGGCGATGTTGAAGAGGAACGCAGGCTCGGGCGAGATCTCGAAGCCCGCCGAGAACTCGCCGATTGCGCGCTCGAACTCGTCGAGTGCGTAGAGCGCCATCCCCTTCTTGTAGTGCACGCGCGCCGCCTCGCGGTCATTGGCACGAGCGGCGCTGCCGGACCCGACGAGCACGAGCGCCGCGATCCATCGCCATCCGGACATCGCGTCTGCCTCCGGCCGGATTAGAGGCGGATGGCCTGAGAAATGTCAACTGCGATGCGGCTGAGGTCGGCCACGTTCACGAACGCTGGTCGAATTTGCCACTACCGACCGGTGGGGGGGCCTGACGGCGGCGGGGGCCATCTTTCGAGCCGGATCCGATCCTGAGCCGGAGCGCCCGCCACCCGGCGCCCTCGGCACGCTCACCGAGAAGCCGGTGATTTTCCGACATCCCGGGGAGTGCCCCCGTCTCAAGAGGTGTCGATTCATCCCGGACCGAGCGGGCCGAGGGCCATCTGGCGCAGGGCGAGGCGCGAGGAGGCGACGGGTGGGGCTTCCCGCTTCTTTCCCGTTGACATCGGCTGCGCCGCCGAGTAGAAAACCCGGGTTCCTCCGGGGCGTAGCGCAGCCTGGTAGCGCGTTCGGTTCGGGACCGAAAAGTCGGAGGTTCGAATCCTCTCGCCCCGACAAGTTTCCCGAAGAGACACCCAGCACCCACACGGCAACACCACCAAGTAGAAAGACCCGCACGTTGGAACCGCACGAGGACGACGAAGGTCCAGAGGGGGGCGCTGCCTCGCGCCAGCCCGTCACGCAGCTCGGCGTGCTCGTGGTGGACGACGATCCCGACGTCTGCGCCTACCTCGCCGACTTCCTCGGCCACGACGGCTACCGCGTCACGGTGGTGAACGACCCCACCGAGGCGCTCGACGTGCTGCGCGGCGGCACGTACCACGTCTGCATCCTCGACCTGATGATGCCCAAGCTGTCGGGGCTCGACCTTCTCGGCGCGATCCGGAAGGTCGACGACGACATCGCGGTGATCATCCTCACCGGCCACCCGACGCTGGAGACGGCGACCGCCTCGATCGAGCACGACATCTCCGCCTACATCCGCAAGCCCTTCGCCGTCGAGGAGTTCCGCGCGGTCATCGAGCGGATCGCGAAGAAGAAGGGGCTCGTGCTGCGGCGCGAGGACGAGCTGCACCACACGATCGGGCGGACGATCCGCGAGCTGCGCAAGGCGCGGCAGCTCACCCTCAAGCAGATGTCGCGGCGCACCCAGCTCTCGGTGTCGCTGCTGTCGCAGATCGAGCGCGCCGAGTCGTCGGCGTCGGTGTCGTCGCTGTTCAAGGTGGCGACCGCGCTCGACGTGCGGATCATCGAGCTGTTCGGCGACTTCTGAGCCGTCAGGCGCCGGCGGCTTCGTCGGCGCGGCGGCGCATCTCGGCGATCGCGCGGCCGTAGTCGCGATCCCCGGCGCCGAAGATCCCCGAGCCCGAGACGATCACGTTCGCCCCGGCGGCGGCGCACACGGCGACGTTGTCGACCTTCACGCCGCCGTCCACCTCGATGTCGAGCCTGTAGCCGCCGTCGATGACCATCCGACGGAGCGCGGCGATCTTGTTCGTCACCTGCGGGATGTAGCGCTGTCCCCCGAAGCCCGGGTTGACGCTCATGAGGAGCACCATCCCGACGTCGCCGAGCACCCAGCGGATCGCCTCCAGCGGCGTGGCCGGGTTCAGCGCGACGCTCGGCGTCTTGCCCGCGGCGCGGATCTGCTCGACCACGCGGTGCAGGTGGCGGCAGGCCTCGGCGTGGACGGTGATGATGTCGGCGCCGGCGCGCGCGAAGTCGTCCACGGTGCGCTCGGGCTCCTCGATCATCAGGTGCACGTCGAGGGGCAGGGCGGTGGTGCGGCGCACCGCCTCGACGACGAGCGGCCCGATGGTGATGTTCGGCACGAAGCGGCCGTCCATCACGTCGACGTGGATCAGGTCGGCGCCCGCGGCCTCGCAGGCGCGCACCTCGTCGCCGAGGCGGGCGAAGTCGGCGGAGAGAATCGAAGGGGCGATCTTCGTCGTCGGCATCGACGGGAAGCTATCACGCGCGACGGCGCAGGCGGATCGCGTAGAAGGCGTCGGCGTCGTGGCGGTGCGGCCAGGTGCGCAGCGCGCCATCGGCGCCGACGAGCGGCGCCAGCTCGGCCGGCGGCGCCTCGACGGAGAACGCGCCGCTCCGCGCGAGGAACGCCGCGACCTGCGCGGGGCCCTCCTCGTCGGTGAAGGTGCACACCGAGTAGACCAGCGCGCCGCCCGGCCTCACTCGCGGCGCGAGCGCGTCGAGCAGGCGCGCCTGGAGCGCCGCGAGGCCCGCCACGTCGGGCGGCGGGCGCCACTTCGCCTCGGGGTGGCTACGGAGCATGCCGAACCCGGAGCAGGGCGCGT
>JAJXSP010000160.1 GCA_021784515.1 Myxococcales bacterium
GAGGACGGCGAACTCCGGCGAGTCGGCGCGCGCCAGGGCGACCGCGTGCTCGAAGTCGGGCGCGGTGCGCACGTCGAAGCCGCGGTCGCGCAGCGCGCGGGCGAGGCGCTCGCGGAGGGCGTCGTCGTCGTCGACGAGGAGCATGGTCGGGCGGTCGTTGGCCGCCGGGGCGCGCGCGGTCACGAGGCCGCCTCCGCCGGCGCCGCGAGGGGAACGAGCAGCACGGCGCGCGTCCCGGCGCCGGGGCGCGATTCGATGCACAGCTCGCCGCCGAGCCGCTGCACCACCGCGCGCGAGAGGAACAGCCCGAGGCCCATGCCCTGACCGGGCGGCTTGGTGGTGAAGAAGGGCTCGCCGGCGCGCGTGAGCACCTCGGGCTCCATGCCCGCGCCCTCGTCGCGCACCTCGATCGACAGCCGCATCCCGTCGCGGCACGCGCGCAGGCGCACCTCGCCGCCGTCGCTGCTCGCCTGCTGTGCGTTGCGCACCAGGCCGCGCAGCGCCTGCGCCACCGCGCGCGGCGGCAGCCTCACCGTCACCCGCGCGAGCGCCTCTTCGACCTCGACGCGCACCGTCGGCGACGGCGCCACGCCCGCGAGCGCGCGCTCGATCAGCTCGCCGACCGCCACCTCGCGCGGCCCCTCGCCCGCGCTCTCGCCCGCGTCGGCCGTCATTCGCTCCAGGATCGCGCGGCAGCGATCGACCTGCGCGCGGATCAGGCGGGCGTCCTCGACGGCTGAGGGCGAGGAGCCCTCCGCCTCGAGCTGCCGCCCCAGCTCCTTCGCCACCACCGCGATCGTCGACAGCGGGGTGGCCAGCTCGTGCGCCGCGCCCGCCGCCAGCGTCGCCAGCGACGCCAGCTTCTCCTGACGCACCGCCGCCTCGCGCGCCGCGGCGAGGTCGCGATCGCGCGCCGCGAGCGCGCGCGTCACGCGCATCAGGAAGTACACGATGAACGACGCCGACACCGCGAACGCCACCCACATCCCGCGGAGGTGGATGCTCATGTGCTCCGCGTGCGTCCCCGTCGTCGGCACGAGCGGCAGGTGGCGCACGAACAGCACCGCCGATCCCGCCATCGAGAGCAGCACGAGCATCCAGGTCCAGCGCTCGCGGAGCACCACCGCCGCCAGCGCGATCTGCACGAGGTAGAGGAAGCTGAACGGGTTCGATGGGCCGCCGCTGAGGTAGAGCAGCGCCGTCAGGACCAGCGTGTCGAGGGTCATCGCCGCGACGAGCCACCACGGCTCCGCCGGCCGCTCGCTGCGCGCGAGGGCGACGCAGAGCACGTTGCTCGCCGCCTCGACGGCGATCACCGTCGCGAGCGCGCCGAGCGGCAGCGCGATGCCGAGCACCCGCCACGCGACGAGCACGGTGGCGATCTGCCCGGCGATCGAGCCCCAGCGCAGGCGGATCAGCCAGGCGAAGTGGATGGAGTGGGGGGTGCTCGCGACGGGCGGCACGGGGGGAGTCTAGCCGACTTCTGGCGTCGGGGGCTCCGCCCCCGTTCCCCTTTAGCGGCCGCCCCGAGCAACAATTTGCCCGACCGCCGGCGAAGAAACGAAAGACCGTCCCCCCAGCGTGTGGAAGACCGCCCCGCGGGTGCGGCATTTCTTCGCACCCCCTGCCGCGGGAGCCGCCGTGTCGTTAGATGTTCGCCATGAAACAACTCGCCCCCTCGCTGCTCGTCATTCCGCTCGCCCTCGCCGGCGGCTGCGGAGCGCCCCCCGCGCAGGGCGGCGCTCCCTCGTTCCCCGAGACGTCGTTCCTCTCCGTCACGAGCGACCACTCGGTCGCGCACCTCGCGCTGTTTGCCAGCCCGTCGCAGCCGCCGGCGCGCGGCCTGAGCGACATCGAGTACGCGATCACCGACGGGGCCGGCGCTCCGCTCGCCGGGCTCGCCGTCGCGGTGACGCCGTGGATGCCCGACATGGGCCACGGATCGACGGCGCCGCAGGTCGAGGAGACGGCGCCCGGCCACTACCTCCTGCGCGACGTGAGCATGTTCATGCCGGGTCGCTGGCAGCTCCGCACGACGCTCGGCGGTACGGCGAGCGACACCGTCACGCCCGAGCTGGACATCCCGTAACACTTGTCACGCGCGTCCGCACTGCTCGCCCTCGTCGGGCTGCTGGCCGGCGCGCGGGCGGCGCGTGGGCAGGCCTGCTGCGCCGGCGCCACCGCATTCGCGCCGGCGCGCCTCGCGATCCACGAGGACGCGCTGGTCGGCGTGATGGTGCGCGCGCAGGGGATGTACGGCTCGTTCCACGGCAACCACTTCGCGGGCTCGCCGCCGGGCGACGACGAGGCGGACTTCGAGCAGGACCTGATCGCGGCGGTGCGCCTGTGGGGGCGCCTGCAGCTCGCCGCCACGCTGCCGCTCGTCGAGACGTGGCGCCGCGCGGGCGGCCTCTCCGAGGGCGGCGGCGGGCTGGGCGACGCGCAGTTCGCCGCGCGCTACGACTTCACGCTGGCCGGCGGCTCGCGGAAGATCCCGGGCATCGCGGCGCTCGCCGGGGTCACCGTGCCGTCGGGGAAGGCGTCGAGCGACGCCGGCTCGCCGCTCGCCACCGACGCCACCGGGACGGGCGCGTTCCAGGCCGCGGGCGGCCTCGCGCTCGAGCAGGCGTTCGGCGCGTTCCTGGTCAACCTCACGGGCGGAATCACGTGGCGCGCCCCGGTGCGCGTCGGGAACCTCGACACCCAGCAGGGGCTCTTGTGGTCGCTCTTCGCCGCCCTCGCGTACACGATCACCGACGACCTCGTCGTCGCTCTGACCGCCGCCTACACCGCCGAGCTGGACGCGCGCGTCGACGGCGTGACCCAGGCCGACAGCGGGCGCTCGTGGACGCGCCTCGCCGTCGCCGTCGGGTGGGCGTTCCACGACGACTGGCGCCTCCAGGCCACCGTCTACTCGGACCTGCCCGTCGCGTACCTCGGGCGCAACATGGACGTCGGCGGCGGCGCCACTCTCATGGTCGTGCGCACGTGGTGAGGCTCCTTGCGCCTCTCGCGCTCGCGCTCCTCGGGTGTGGTGGCGGACTCGGCGCCGGCGCCCGTGACGCTCGGACGGTCGCGCGGCGCTTCCCCGCGCTCGTCGAGGCGCTGCCGAGGGCGCGCTTCACGGTGCTCGAGTTCTTCTCGTCGCGGTGCACCTGCCAGAAGGCGCACGACGAGCGGCTGCGGCGGCTCGCCTCCGAGCTCGCGCCGCGCGGCGTGCAGGTGATCGCCGTCGACTCCGAGGCGACGGCGGGCCCGGCGAAGGACGAGGCGGAGCGCGCCCGGCGAGGCTACGCGTGGCCGATCGTCTCCGACCCGCGGGGCGAGTGGGCCGACGCCTTCGGCGCCGAGTTCGGCACCTTCGTCCTGGTGCTCGACCCGACGGGCGCGGTGCGCTACCGCGGCGGCATCGACTCCGATCGCGCCCACCTCAGCGACGGCGCGACGCCCTGGCTGCGCGACGCGCTGGTGGCGCTCGTCGAGGGACGCGAGCCGCCGCTGGGCGAGACGCGCGCGCTGGGCTGCCTGCTCGAGCGCTAGTTTTTCGACAGCGACCGCGGCGGGCTTGCTGGCGAGCGCCCGGCGCGGGTTACATTGCGGGCGATGGAAGACCGTGGAGCGGCGGGCCTCAACGGCATCTCGTGTCACGCGCTCGTCGAGAACGCCGCCGACGCGATCGCGGTCCACGTCGACGGGCGGATCGTCTACGCCAACTCGGCGGCGCTCCACTTGTTCGGCGCGGCGCGCCGGGAAGACCTGATCGGCCGCGCGATCCTCGACCTCGTCCACCCGGGCTCGCAGCTCGCCGCGCAGGCGCGCGTGGAGGCGATGGCGCGCGGGGCAGAGCGGATGCCGCCGATCCTCCACCGCATGGTGCGCCTCGACGGAAGCGAGGTGGACGTCGAGGTGACCGGCGCGCGGGTGGACGTCGGCGGGCGGGTCGGCGTCCAGATCTCCGCGCGCGACGTCTCCGACCGCACCCGGATCGAGGCCGCGCTGCAGCTCACCCAGTTCACGCTCGATCACGCTGCCGTGCCGGTGGGGTGGATCGAGGCCGATGGGCGCATCGCCTACGCCAACGGCGCCTGGCGACGCCTCGTCGGTGGCGACGGCGAGCTGGTCGGGCGGCGGATCTGGGAGGTCGACGGCGCGTTGACGCCCGAGCGGTGGGACGCGCAGTGGCGCGATCTCCTGCGCGACGGCGAGCTGCGCCTCCCGCGCACGCTCCATCGGCCCGACGGCGAGGAGCGCCACGAGGTGCTCCACCTCTACGACGTGCGCCACGGCGGCCGCCACGTGGCGGTGCAGATCGCCTTCGACGTCACCGCCGAGCGCCATGCGATCGAGACGGCGCGGCGCGCGGCGGCGACGATGCGCGCGGCCTTCGACGCGTTCGACGACACCGCGCTCATCATCGAGCGCGATGGAACCGTGCTCATCGCCAACGAGGCCTGCGAGCGCCGGCTCGGGCTGGCTTCCGGCGCTCTGGTGGGGAAGCGGATCTTCGATCTCTTCCGGGCCTCGATCGCCTCGGGGCGGCGCGAGCGGTGCGAGGAGGCGCTGCGTACCGGGCGCACGGTCCGGTTCGCCGACACGAGCGAGGGCCGCGACCACCTCAACGTCCTGTCGCCGGTGCTCGACGACGCGGGCCAGGTGGTGCGGCTCGCGATCCTCTCGATCGACGTCACGGAGCGCAAGGCGATCGAGGGCGCGCTCGCCGAGGTGCGCGGCCTCCTCGAACAGGCCGAGGAGGGGCTGGCCACGAAGGAGGCGCAGCTGCGGCAGGCGTCGAAGATGGAGGCGGTGGGGCAGCTCGCCGGCGGCGTGGCCCACGACTTCAACAACCTGCTCACGGTGATCCTCAGCTACGCGAGCTTCGTCAAGCAGGCGGTGCGCGATCCCGAGGTGATGGCCGACGTCGACGAGATCCGGCGCGCCGCCGAGCGCGCGGTGCGCCTGACGCGGCAGCTCCTCACCTTCAGCCGCCGCAGCCTGATCCAGCCGCAGGTGCTCCACCCGGGCGACGTCGTCGGCGAGATGGAGAAGCTCCTCGTGCGCACCCTCGGCGAACGGGTGCGGCTCGAGCTGCTCGTCGCGCCCGATCTGTGGCCGGTGCGCGCCGACGCGGGCGAGCTGGAGCAGGTGCTGATGAACCTCGCCATCAATGGTCGCGACGCGATGCCCGCCGGCGGCACGCTGACCATCGGGCTTTGCAACGTGGCGCTCGACGGCGGCGTGGGCGCGCTGCCGCCCGGCGAGTACACGTGCCTCGAGATCGCGGACACCGGCGAGGGGATGACGCCCGAGGTGCAGGAGCGCATCTTCGAGCCGTTCTTCACCACCAAGCCGGTCGGGCGCGGCACCGGGCTCGGCCTGGCGACGGTGTTCGGGATCGTGCAGCGCGCCGGCGGCGAGGTGCGCGTGCGGTCGGCGCCGGGGCGCGGCAGCGCGTTCCGCGTCTACCTGCCGCGCTGCCGCGAGGCCCCCGAGGAGCCTCGCCGCGACGTCGAGGAGGGGCCCGGCGACGGGCGCGGGCGGTGCGTGCTGGTCGTCGAGGACGAGACCGCGGTGCGCTCGATGGTGAGCCGCGTGCTCGCCCGCGAGGGCTACCAGGTGATCGAGGCCGCCGGCCCCGGCGACGCGCTCGCGCTGTGGGAGCGCCACGCCGCCGAGGTGGACCTGGTGCTGACCGACGTGATCATGCCGCAGATGTCGGGCAGCGCGCTCGCCGCCACCTTGCGCGTGCAGCGCCCCGAGCAGCGGGTGCTGTTCATGTCGGGCCACGCCGACGAGGTGACCGCGCCGGAGGGCGTGCTCGCGCCGGGCGTGCTGCTGCTGCAGAAGCCCTTCTCGGCGGAGGACCTGCGGCGCATGGTGCGGACGGCGCTGGCGGGCTAAGCCGGCTCCGGTTCCCCGTCGCCGTTCCCATGCCTGCGCGTTGGATCAACCCGCCCCTTCCCGCGCCAGCGCCTCCGCCAGCACCCGTCGCAGCCGCGGGAACAGCGCGCGGATCTCGTCGCACGACACCGCTCCGACCGAGAGTCGGAACCAGCCGCTGTCCTCGGTCAGCCCAAAGGCCTGGAAGGGCACCACCGCGAGGCCCGCGCCGTCGAGGAGCAGGCGGCGCGTCTGGTCGTTCGTGCGCCCCGGCAGCGCCAGCCGCACCGAGAAGTAGATCGCGCCCTGCGGCGCCAGCGTCTCGATGGGGAAGCCCTCGCGCCGCAGCCCGGCGAAGCCCTCGGCGAGCAGCCCGAGCCGCTCCCGCACCATCGCCCGCATCCGCTCGCGGTAGCTGCGCAGCGCCGGCTCGTCGTCGAGCAGCGCCGCCACCGCCACCTGCTCCGCCTTGGGCGCCCACGCCCCGACGTGACCGAGGATGTTCGCCATCCTCGCCCGCACCGCCGGCGCCATCACGCCCCAGCCCACGCGCATCCCGGTGGCGGCGAAGCTCTTCGACGCAGCGTCGAGCATCACCGTCCACGGCGCCACCTCGGGCACCAGCCCGACCGGCGTCACGTGACGCGCCCCCTCGACGGTGAGCTGCCAGTACACCTGGTCGTAGACGAGGAACAGGGCCTTTCTCCCGTCCCGTCGCCGCCGCTCGTTCTCCTCGACGACGAGCCCCGCGATCGCCGCCAGCGCCTCGGGGGAGATCACCGTGCCCGTCGGGTTGAGCGGCGAGTTGATGAGCAGGAGGCGCGCCTCGCCGACGTGCGGGCGGAGGTCGTCGGGCGTGGGGAAGAAGTTCGCCTCCGCGCGCACCGGGATCGGGACGCCGCGCGCCTGCGCGAGGTGCGTGTAGTAGTGGTTGTTCCACGACGGCACGGGGTAGAGCGCGACGTCGCCCGGGTCGAGGATCGTCTTGTAGGCGCCGTAGATGAGCGGGCGCGCGCCGCCGGCGATCAGCACCGACTCGACGGGGTACTCGAGGCGCAGCTCGCGCTCGTAGAAGCGCGCCACCGCCTCGCGCAGCGCGAGCACGCCGTCGGAGGGCGGGTAGTTGGTGTGCCCCGCGCCGAGCGCCGCGCGCGTGCCGGCGAGCAGCGTCTCCGGGATCGGGAACAGCCCGGGATCGAAGTCACCGACGGTGAGGTTGCACACCGGGGCGCCGGTCGCCTTGAGCGCGCGGATCTCGGCGGCGATGCGCAGGATCTCCGAGCCGGCGGCGCCGCGCGCCAGCTCCGAGAGCGAAGCGTCCGTGGCGTCGTCCGGCCCGAGGCGGCTTCCGAGGTCGAGGGCCCGTTCCATCGCGCGTCGCTCCTTGGGGCCCAAGGCGGGCCGCCTCCGCTGATATACCGGAAAATCGCCAGCGCGAGGAGGGAAGGAGCGCTACTTCGCGGGCGGCGCGGCCGAGTCGTTCAGCGAGGCGGCGACTCGGGTCACGAACGCGCGCGGGCCGAGGCGCAGCGACTGCACCGCCAGCTTGTTCTTCAGGCCGTGCACCACCATCGCCTTGCCGGCCATCATCGCGTCGTAGGCCTCGCGCGCCACGCGCTGCGCCGGCGCGGCGCCCAGCCGGAACAGCCGCGAGCGGTCGGTGCCGGCGACGGCGCCGAACTCGGTGATGGTGGCGCCGGGGCAGCTCACCGTCGCGGTGACGCCGGTGCCGCGCAGCTCGAAGGCGAGCGCCTCGGTGAACGAGTTCACGAACGCCTTCGACGCGTAGTAGACCGCCATGAACGGCCCGGGCTGGAACCCGGCCACCGAGCCGACGTTCAGCACGCGGCCGCGCCCGCGCTCGATCATCCCGGGCAGGAGCGCGCGCGTGAGCGTCACCACCGTCGTGACGTTGACCTGCACCATCTCGAGCGAGCGCGCGGCGGACAGGTCGCAAAAGCGGCCGCGCTCGCCGAAGCCGGCGTTGTTGACGAGGAAGTCGATCGCGAGGCCGCGGCGCGAGAGCTCGTCGAGCAGCCGCTGCGCTCCGTCGGGGACGCCGAGGTCGAGCGCGATCACGTGCGCCCTTCCGCCGTGCTCCTTCTCGAGGGCGGCGGCGAGCGCATCGAGGCGATCGCGGCGCCGCGCGACGAGCACCACGTCGTGGCGGTCGGCGGCGAAGAGCTTCGCGAACTCGACGCCGAGCCCCGCCGAGGCGCCGGTGATGAGGGCGGTCTGTGCCATGGGTTCTCCTTGGACGAGCGCGTGCGCCCGACGGGAGCGCGGGATCAGCCGTGCTTGCCGAGCCACGCCGACAGCTGGGGCGTGGCGCGGCCGAGCAGCTCCTCGTCGAGGCGCAGCCGCTCGCGCGTCTGGCGGACCGCCTGCGGCTGCTGCGCGAAGTCGGAGGCGCGATCGTCGAGGAAGCGCTCGACCTCGGCGCGCCACGGCGCAAGCTCGCCGAACGCCTCGACGACGCGGCGCATGAGCATCGGCGCCGCCGCCTTCTTCGCCACGTCCGTCCAGTGCTCGACGATCCACGCCCACGCCTCCGCCTGCGCGCAGCGGTTCGACAGCATCGCGCCGACGTAGGTGGACGAGTCCTGCATCGGCACGGTGTCGGTGAGGAAGAGCGCGAACACGCGCTGGCGCAGCGCCTCCGACTCGAAGGCCGCCAGCGAGACCAGGTAGCGCCGTCGCGTCGCGGGATCGGGCTCGCTCGCCACGCGCGCGATCAGCGTGTCGAGCAGCGCGGGGTCGCCGTCGCGGGCGGTGGCGATGGCGGCGGCGTCGAGGAGGTTGGGATCGAGCGCGCCCTTGTCGCCGTCGAGGAAGAGCCGCTGGCGGCGCTTCGCCTCGGCCACCGCGCCGGCGCTGCGCGCGACGAGCACGAGCGCGCGCACCACCGCCGCTCGGGCCAGCTTGCCGTCGTCGCTCTCGCCGGGGCGCGGGTCCCACCCGAGCGCGGCGAGCCGCGGCGCGAACAGCCGCTCGACGAGGCGGCGTAGCCGGTCGCGGTCGCCGGCGGAGACGAAGCGCCGCTCGAGGAGGTCGAAGCGCCCCACCACCTCGGCCAGCACCGCCCAGTCCTCGTCGCCGGCGAAGGCGACCAGCAGGTCCATCAGCGGCGCGAGCGGGCTGGCGCCGGCGCGGAAGAGGGCCCACGCGTCGGCGATCAGGTTGATCCGCTCGACGGGACGGAGCGCGTCCGGATGGCGCGAGAGGCGCGCGATCAGGTCGTCCGAGTAGCGCACGCGGTAGAAGCCGGCGCCGCCCTGGTTCGCGCACAGCCAGCGCACCGCGCCGCGCGCGTGAAGGTCGATCGCCAGGTTGCGCCCGTCGAGGAGCTGCCGCACCTCGTGCGTGCCCGCGTCGTCGCAGAAGCGCAGCACGACCGGCACCGGCCACGGCGCGCCCTCGCTGCACGGATCGGAGAGGCGCGCCGGGTCGGCGAAAAAGCGCCGCTGCTCGAGCGTCACGCGATCGCCGTCGAGCGTCACCCCGACGACGGGGAAGCCGCCGCGGCCGAGCCAGCCCGCCGCCACCTTCACGATCGGCTGCCCGGAGGCCTCGCCGAGCGCCGCCCACAGGTCGTCCGCCACCGCATTGGAATATGCGAATTTGCGCATGTAGCGCCGGATGCCCTCGCGGAACTCGTCGGCGCCGAGGTAGCCCTCGACCATGCGCAGGAAGGCGCCGCCCTTCTCGTAGGTGATGAGGTCGAAGTTCTCGGTCGCCTGCTCGGCGTTTTTCACCTCGGCGCGGATCGGGTGCGTGCTCTCGAAGGCGTCGAGGCCGAGCGCGGCGGCCTTGCCGGCGTCGAAGTCGTCCCACATCCGCCAGCCGGGCTTCCACTGGTCCACGATCTTGAACGCCATCCAGGTGGCGAACGCCTCGTTGAGCCAGAGGTCGTCCCACCACTTCATCGTCACCAGGTTGCCGAACCACTGGTGCGAAAGCTCGTGGGTGATCACCTCGGCGACCCGCTTCTGCTGGCCGAGCGGCGCGGTCGTGCCGTCGAGGAGCAGCGCCACCTCGCGGAAGGTGATGCAGCCCGAGTTCTCCATCGCGCCCGCCTCGAAGTCCGGGATGCCGACGAGGTCGACCTTCCCGAAGGCGTAGGGGAGGCCGAAGTAGTCCTCGAGCAGCGGCAGCACCGACGAGGCGCACTCCTGCGCGAAGCCGGCGAGCTGGATCTTGCCCGGCACGGCGAAGGTGCGGATGGCGGCGCCGCGGGCGGTGACGGGCGGCGTGCCGACGAGGCCGCCGGTGACGAGCGCCACCAGGTACGACGACATCGCGGGCGTCTCGGCGAAGCGCACGCGGACGCGGCCACCGTCGAGCTTCTCCGTCGCCACGACGGCGCCGTTCCCGATCGCGGCGCCGCCGGCGGGCACCTCGAGCGTGAGCCGCCAGGGCGCCTTGAAGGCGGGCTCGTCGAAGCAGGGGAAGACGCGGCGCGCGTCCGCCGCCTCGAACTGCGTCACGCCGATCCCGCCGGCGAGGTAGAGGCCGCGCAGGTCGTCGTGGAAGATGCCGCGCCACGAAAGCTCGAGCGTGTGCGCGCCCACCGGCAGCTCGGCGCCGAAGTCGAAGATCAGCGTCTGGCTCGGCTCGTCGACGATGACGCGGCCGTCGCGGGCGCCGTCGAGGCGCGCGCTGTCGATCTGGAGGTGCACGCCGTGGAGCACCAGCACGCGCTGCGGGCGGTCGCATTCGAAGCGCAGCGTGCCGGCGCCGGTGAAGGTGCGCGCGGCGAGGTCGGGGGCGATGGTGAAGTGGTAGCGCTCGGGGCGCACGCCCGTGTCGAGGCGGAAATCCTTGTCGCCGAGGTGGCTCGTCGTGGGTTCGCTGGCCATCCGTGCCCTCCAAGAGTGGGAGAACGGTGGGGCATCGCGGGGGCGTCGTCAACGGGCGAGCAGCTCGCGTACCACCTGGGCGAGGACGCGGTTGTGGTCCGCGGTCGTCGGCAGGCGGTGGCGCGGGCCGGGCGGGCCGACCTGCGGATCTCCCGGGTCGTGGCCGAAGCGCGAGGCCATCACCGGATCGCGCGCGCCGTCGGTGACCCAGCTCTCGAAGCGCACGCCGGGCACCGGCGCGGGGTAGCGCGCGAAGGTGCCGCCCAGCGCGATCGCGAAGGGCGTGTCGAGGTTGTCCGGCGTGTAGGCGACGGGCGAGGCGTGCAGGCCCGCGTAGGGCGCGCCGACGACGGCGAACTCGACGGTGCGGCCCGGGGGCAGGTGGAGCTTCGCGGCGGCGTGGGCGGCGATCAGCCCGGCCGCCGAGTGCGCCACCACCACCACGCGGGTCACGCCCGGCGGCAGCGTGGCGAGCAGCTCGTCGAGGCGGCGCGCGAAGTCGGCGGCGCTGCGCGCGAGGCTCGCCGAGGGCGCCCACTCGAACGCCTCGACCGTCACGTCGGGCGCGGCGCGGAGCATCGCGAGCGCCTCGTCCCACTCCCAGCCCCAGCCGAGGATGCCGGGGACGAGCACGAAGAGGCGGCGCGTCCTCGGCGCCACCTTCGCCGGCGCGTCGTAGCGGCTGAACACCGGCACCTCGGGCGCGCGGGCGGCGACGTGCGCGTAGCTGCATCCGGCGGCGAGCGCCGCGAGGGCGACCAGCCGCTTCACGGCCGCGCCTCCTCGAGGACGACCAGCCGCTCGACGACGCCGCCGTGGCCGAGCGCGCGCCCGTACGCCGCCAGCGCCTCGACGAAGGCCTCCACCGACGGCGCGAAGTGCGGCCACTGCGATCCGTAGCAGGCGATCGCGCGGCGGCGGGCCGCGGCCACCTCGGGGCCCTCCAGCACCTCGAGCCGGGCCGTCCGGCGCTCCCCCGGCGGCGCGCAGCGGTCGAGCAGCGTCGGCAGCGCGAGCGTCGCCGCGGCGAACCCGCGCAGCGGCGCCGGCGCGGCGCGATCGAGCAG
>JAJXSP010000161.1 GCA_021784515.1 Myxococcales bacterium
CCTCCCGGTGAAGCGGGTCGCTGGGCGGCGCGCGCGGCGGCGCGGGCGCGGGCGGCCGCTGCTGCCGCTGTCGCGACGGCGCGTTCGGCCTCCTCGCGACGGCGCCGGTCGCGTCGCCGGAGCAGCTCCGCCTCCAGCTCCTCGTCGGTCAGATCCTCGACGCGCGGGTCGCCCGTCGCCGAGTCGAGCAACGCGTTGAGGTTCGCGCGGACCAGGTCGCCGAGCCTTTTTCCGAGGCCCACGAGGCGTCTCTACTGCTCGTCGCGCGGACGGCGCCCGCGGCCACCGTCCGCCTTGCCGTCGTTGTCGCGCTCTCGGCCCGAGATCTCATACTCCTCGAGGTGCATGCGCTCGCGGGCCTTGATGATGATCTTCTTCTGCAGCCGCTTCTCCAGCTCGTCGACGTACTGCTGGTCGCTCGTGGCGAGGAGGTCGGCGATCTCGGGGTTGCAGGTGACCATCACCGAGTCACCCGGATAGGTGGCGCCCTCGCGGCGGATCTCGCGTAGCATCTCGTAGCAGATGGTGAGCTTCGACTTCAGGTACCCCTTGCCCTCGCAGTAGAAGCACGGCTCGGTGAGCGAGCGCCCGAGCGACTCGCGGGTGCGCTTGCGCGTCATCTCGACGAGGCCCAGCTCCGAGATCTTGGTGACGTTCGCACGCGCCTTGTCGTGCTTGAGCGCCTCGTCGAGCGCCTTCCACACCTTCTCCCGGTTCTGCTGCTTGTCCATGTCGATGAAGTCGAGGACGATGATGCCGCCGATCGAGCGCAGCCGGAGCTGGTCGGCGATCTCCTTGCACGCCTCGACGTTCGTCTTCGTGATCGTCTCCTCGAGGTTGCGCTTGCCGACGAACTTGCCGGTGTTGACGTCGATCGCGGTGAGCGCCTCGCCCTGGTCGATCACCAGCGAGCCACCCGACTTGAGCGGCACCTTGCGCTCGAGCGCGCGATCGATCTCCACCTCGATGCCGTAGCCGTCGAAGATCGGCTCGCGCCCTTCGTACAGCTCGATCTTGCCGGCGAAGTCCGGCATGAACGCCTGCACGAACTTCTGGATGCGGTCGAACTCGGGCCGCGAGTCGACGATGAGCTTCTCGACCTCGGGCGTGAAGAGGTCGCGCACCGTGCGCAGCAGGAGATCGAGGTCGTTGTAGAGCAGCAACGGCGCCTTGCCGCTCTCGGTGCGCTTCAGGATCGAGTTCCACACCTTGATGAGGAACTCCATGTCGGCGTGCAGCTCGCGCTCGGCGACGCCCTCGGCGACGGTGCGCACGATGAAGCCGGCGCCCTGCGGCCGCATCGACTCGACGATCGCGCGCAGCCTCTTTCGCTCCTTCTCGGTGCCGATGCGGCGCGAGATGCCGACGTGGTTCACCGTCGGCATGAACACGAGGTGGCGCCCCGGGAGCGAGACGTAGGAGGTGGCGCGCGCGCCCTTGGTGCCGATCGGCCCCTTGGCCACCTGCACCAGCACCTCCTGCCCCTCCTTGAGCAGCTCCTCGATCCGAGCGCCGCGCGCGGCCCGCGCCATCTCGTCCTTGGGCAGGTCGTCGCGCTCCTCGCGCGACTCGTCGTCGTCGACGAAGAGCGCCTTGTAGTCCTCGGGCGCGCCACGGACGTCGGCCACGTAGAGGAAGGCCGCCTTGTCCTCGCCGATGTCGACGAACGAGGCCTGCATCCCCGGCAGGACGCGGACGACCTTGCCCTTGTAGATGTTGCCGACGATGCCGCGCTCGCGGCGCCGCTCGATGTAGAGCTCGGCGAGTTGGCCGCGCTCGATCAGCGCGACGCGCGTCTCCGGGCCGTCGCAGTTGATGACCAACAGGTTTCCAGCCACGTGCGGATCCGCTCTACGCAAAAAGTAGCGCGCGGTCCCCGGTCGGACTGACAGCGATGTCAGGACCCTCGGCGCGCGGGAGTTCGAGTGAGGGGGTGGGTACCACGGTTCGTCCCGCCGTTCAAGCAGTTCGTGGACTGGCGGCGGTGGTGGCACATCGGTTGCTGAAAGGGTCGGGCGGAGTCGCCAAGGAGCTTGGCCCTCGGCGGCTCCCCTCCTCCCCGCCGGCGTCCCGTGCGCCGGCACTATTTGAACGCTTTCGACGGGCGCTAACGATAAGACCGCCCGGAGGAAGCAACTGGCTTGGCTTGGTTGGCTTTGGTTGCTCGTGCTTAGTTAGTTAGCGCCTTTTGAATGGCCGGGAGCTGCCACTCCCGGCCATTCGCGTTTCCGCCCCACCCCGTCGACCACCGTCCCCACGAAAAAGCCCCTCCCGGGTCGACCGGGAGGGGCCGTTGCGATCGAGCGTGCTACTTGCGCGCGGCGACGTAGGCGATCGCGGTCGCCAGGAGGCCGTTGCCGACGAGCCAGGCGTGGTCCCACGGCATCCATCGGATGTCGACGGCGCCGAGCCAGGCCTGCGCGAACAGGTGGCCGGCCACGCCGAGCGCGAAGCCGGCGATGAGGCCGCGCAGCCTCGGGAAGCCGTAGAACAGCACGCCGAGCAGCACCGGCGCGAGCGCGCTGTAGAAGAGCAGGTTGCCGTGCCACGAAGCGCCGAGCGCCTGGTCCCAGGCCGGGAAGCCGTGCGACAGGAGCGCCATGGCCGGCGCGTGGACGTGCAGCTGCGGCAGGAAGAAGAGGCCGCTCGCGCCGACGACGAGGGCCGCGACGCCGCCCAGGCCGAAGCGCGCGAGGAGGTCGCGACGACGGAGCCGTCCGAGCACCAGCGCGGCGAGCGCGCCGGCCGCCGAAAGCTCGAAGCCGCCCATGCCGAGCTGCGCCTTCCGCACCGCCGCCGCGGCGTCGACGATGCCGGCGCCGTAGTGCTGCTTGAAGTCGGCCGGCACGCTCTTTCCGCCCTTCGGTTGGCGCGCCGTCTCCTTGAGGACCCTCTCGACGGCGTCGGGGTCGGTGATGCCCTGCCCGACGATGAGCGCCGCGACGCCCGCCACGTGCGGCGACGCCATCGAGGTGCCCATGAAGAAGTAGTAGTCGTCCTTGCCCTGGAACATGGTGTTCTGGAGCACGCCGCCCGTCGGGTCGTTGCGCGTGTTGCCGCCCGGCGCGGCGACGTCGATCTCCTTGCCCCAGTTCGAGTAGAAGGTGGTCGCCTCGTCTTTTTGCGTTGCAGCAACCGCGACCGCGCCCGCGTAGGCCGCCGGGTAGGAGACCTTGCCCTTGCCGTCGTTTCCGGCGGCGCACACGACGGTGGTGCCGTGGTCGTGGGCGTACTTCACCGCCTTGCCGAGCACCTGCGAGCCCATGCGGCCGCCGAGGCTCATGTTGATGACCTTGGCGCCGTGGTCGGAGGCCCAGCGGATCGCGTCCGCGATCCCCGACACCGAGCCCGAGCCCTGCGCCGAGAGCACCTTCAGCGGCATGATCTTCGCCCGATAAGCGACGCCGGCGACGCCGACGCCGTTGTTCGTGGACTGCGCGATCGTCCCGGCGACGTGCGTGCCGTGGCCGTGGTCGTCGTCGGTGTTGGCCGAGTTGTTGACGAAGTTCCAGCCGGGGACGAACTCGGTCTGCTGGAGGTCCTGGGTCCTCGTGACGCCGGTGTCGATCACCGCGACGATCACGCCCTCGCCCTTCGCCGCGTCCCAGGTGTCGGGCATGTGGATCTGGGCGAGGTGCCACTGCTCGTTGAAGCGGGGGTCGTTCGGGAACTTGCCTCGCTGCTCCGAGGCGGTGTCGCGGATGCCCTCCGGCTCGCCCTCGAGGTCGGCTTCCGGAATGGAGAGCGTGAGGTCCTCCTCGGCCGCCTCGACCTTCGGGTCGGCGCGCAGCGTGTCGAGCAGCGCGCGCTCGCCGTCGGGATCGACGCGGGCGCGGTAGATCCGATCGTGGTCGACGTAGTCGCTGTCGGGGGCGAAGCGCACGCCGAGCCGCGCGCCGAGGTGCTCCACGTACGCGCTGTCCACGTCGTCGGCGAAGTCCACCACCACGTCGCCGGGCTCGTCGGAGGTGTCGTCGAAGTCGTCGCTGGCGTCGGCGTAGGCCGGCTCCTCCTTCGCGCCGGTCGCGGGATCGTCGCGCCCTCGACCGAGCCACCAGCCACCGACGACCAGCCCGCCGACCAGGCCGGCGAGCGCGACCGACGATCCTCTGCTCTTCTTCACGGGGACCTCCGTTGGGCCTGAACTCTAAAGGTATATACGGTCCCCCCGGCCGTCCACTTCCACCGACGGAGCGCCCGTCGCGGAGTCAAAAGAGGAAGCGGCTGTCCACGTCGCCGTCGGCGGTGCCGGCCCGCTCCTCCGCGGCCGCCACCGCCGCGAGGCGCTCGGCGGTCATCGCCTCGAACATCTGGCGGATCGCCGGCAGCGCTTCGATGAGGCGCTGGAAGTACTCGCGCGCCAGGAACAGCACCGACGAGCGCCGCGTCGCCACCACCGTCGCCATGGCGGGCTGGCCGCGCAGCACGCTGATCTCGCCGAAGCAGTCGCCCGGGTGCAGCGTGGCGATGTGGGCGTCGAAGGGCGGCTGGCCGCGCCGCACCTCGACCTCGCCGGAGAGGAGCAGGTAGAGGCCGCGCCCCTCGTCGCCCTCGCGGATGATCTCGCGTCCGGGCACGACGTCGTGGCCGCTGAACTTCGCGACGAGATCGAGGCGCTGCTGCGGCGAGAACGGGCGGAACAGCGGCGAGGTCGAAAGCAGGTTCTTCAGCAGCCGATCGCGCGTGAACCGATCGAGCGCGGCGGCGACGGCGGACAGCTCGTCGGCGACCGCCTGGAGGGCGCGCCGCCCGACGGCGATCACGTCGGCCGAGCCCACCACCGCGACGTTCGCCGAGCGCGGCTCGGCGTTGACGAGCGCCATCTCGCCGAAGATCGCCCCCTCGTGGAGCCGCCCCAGCTCCACCTCGCGGCCGTCGGCCTCGACGGTGAACACGCGCGCCTCGCCTGCCGCGAGGAAGTAGAACGCGTCGCCCGCCTCGCCCGCGCGGACGATCGGCGTGCCGTGCCCGAGGCGGTGCACCGTCGCCGCGCCGAGTACGCGCGCGAAGGCCGCCTCGCTCAGCTCGGAGAGCAGCGGCACCGGGGGGAATTGATCGGGGAACTGGGAGATCGAGCGCGTGTCGGCGGCGATCCCGGCCGCGGCGAGCGCGGCCTCCTCCAGGCCACTTCGGGGGTCGACGGCCCCCCCATCCTTCGGTGGGGACCCCAGCGGCCGCGAGAGATCCGGCGGCGCGACCTCGGAGTCGGGCGGCGGCGGGGCGAGGCGCGCCCCCACGCGGGCGATCTTCGGCGAGCCCGCGCCGTAGATCTGCGCCAGGGCGCGCTTGAGCGGCGCGACGTCGTGGCCGAGGTCGGCGAGCGCCTGGATGGCGACGAGGCCGTGGAGCGCGCGGCCGCCCTGCAGGTCGTAGAACGCCACCGCCGCGTAGACGCGCTGGGCCAGTTCGCGCTGGCCGATCTGCGCCAGCACGTCGGCGACGCGCATTCGCGTGTCGAGGTCGTCGGGGAGCGCGGCGAGCACCCGCTCGTACACCACGAGGGCGCGCGCGAAGTCGCCCAGCGCGAGGTAGCGAAGCGCCTGGGTCCTGAGTTGATCGAGACGCACGGGGGGAAATCTAGTCCGCGGTCACCGTCGCTGTCGAGCCTCACAGCGCACGCCCGTTGACGCCCGTCGGCGGCAAAGGAATAATCGCGGCTCGAGACGGGAGCGACGTGGCGAGAGCCAGGCATAAGAAGAAGTGCGCGAGCTGCGGGAAGATGATCCCGAAGGCGGCGCGTAACTGCGCCTTCTGCAGCGCGCGCCAGGAGGTCCCGTCCATCGAGACGCCGACCATCGGTGGCAAGGCGATCGACGAGGACGCGACCGGCGACGAGGACGAGGCCACGCCGCCCGCCGCGGAGGCGAAGGACGAGTCGGCCGCCGCGCGATCGGACGTCGCGCCGGAGGCCACCTCGCCGGCCACCGCGAGCCCGCCCACCGTCGAGAAGGCCGCCCCGCCGGGTGCCGCCGCGACGCGCGCGAGCGCCGAGCCGCCACCGACCGAGCGCGCTGCGGCCGGAGGTGCCACCGCCGCCGCGGCCGCCGGCGACGACCGCTCCCACGACGGAGAGGCGCCGCCTCCAAGCGCGCCGGGCGAGGCCGACGGCTCATCGAGCGCGCCCCACCGGCACGCCTCGCAAACCTCCCGGACGCTGGTCGGGATCGAGTTCGACGCCGCCGCCGCGGCGGCCGAGGTCGCCGCCGAGAAGGCCGCCGCCGAGAAGGTGGCCGCCGAGAAGGCCGCCGCCGAGAAGGCCGCGACGCCCGAGCCGTCGAACGCAGCCGCGCCCGCCACCGCCGAACCCGCTGCCGCCGAGTTCGACGCCGTCGAGCCCGACGCCGTCGAGCCCGAGGAGAGCGACGCCGCCGACAACGAGCCGGGCGAGGCGCGCGCGATCTCGTGGGCGGTCGTCGGGCGCACCGTCATGGCGCTCGCCGGCGTGGTGCTGCTCGCGCTCTACGTGTCGTCGTACAAGCTCATGGTCGCCTTCGCCGGACCCGAGAAGGCGCTGCAGCATTTCTCGCTCGCGGGCGGACTGGTCCTCGTCGCGGCGGGTCTGATGCACCTGCCCCCGCGCTTCCGCGCCGGCGTCGCCACCGGGCTCGGGGCGGTGCCGCTGTTCCTCGTCGGCCCGTCGCTGGTGGGCTTCGATGGATGGCGCGGGCCGACCGCGGCGTTGGTGTTCCTGGTGCTCCCCGGCGCGCTCCTCCTGCGCGCCCGCGCCACCGATTCGCGGCTCGCGCGCGCGCTCGTCGCCGGCGCGGTGGCGCTGATCGCGCTGCTCTACCTCGTGCCCTCCGACGGGGTGGCGCCCATCACCGCGGCGCTCGCGCTCCTCGGATCGGGCTCGCTCGTCGGCGCGCTCACCGGGGCGATCTTCCTCTCGCCGCTGCTCCTCGGCGCCCTCGCGCTGACCGCGTTCGCGGGCCGCGACTCGACCGGCTTCGGCGCGCTGTGGGCGTGCCTGGTGCTGCTGCTCGCGCCGGGCGCGCTCATCGCGGCCGGCCTCACCGACGGCGACGCGTCGCTGGTGCACGTCGGCGTGGCGCTGCTCGCCGCGGGCGCCACCGCCGCGGTCGGGCTGGCGCAGCTGCTCGCGCCGTCGCCGCAGGGGGCGTGATCCCGCGCGAGGTGATCGGGCGCTCCATCGAGGGGCGGCCGATCGAGGCGATCGCGATCGGCGCGGGGCGCACGCGCCTGCTCGTACACGGCGGCATCCACGGCGACGAGCCGGGCGCGGTGGAGGCGGTCGAGCGCTTCGTCACGCTGCTCGACGGGACCGGCCCGCGCGTGGTGGCGGTGCCGGCGGTCAACCCCGACGGGCTCGCCGCCCGGCGCAAGGACAACGCGCGCGGCGTGGACCTCAACCGCAACTTCCCGGCGCGCTCGTTTTGCCCCGGCGCCATCCCCGGCCCGACGGCCGCCACGCGGTACGACGCAGGTCCGTCGCCGCTCTCGGAGCCCGAGAGCGCCGCCCTCGCCGCGCTCGTCGCCCGCGAGGATCCGTGCGTGCTGGTCGCGCTGCACCAGCCGCTCGCGTGCGTCAACTTCGACGGCCCGGCGCGCGATCTCGCCGCGCGCATGGCGGCCGCCTGCGGCTGGCCCGCCGTCGCGGACGTCGGCTACCCGACCCCGGGATCGTTCGGCGCGCGCTACGGCGTCGACGAGCAGCGCCCGGTGATCACGCTCGAGCTGCCGCGGCCGGCCTCGGAGGGCGACCTCGCCGCCGCGGTGCGCGCGCTCCTCGTGGCGCGGGGCTGACGGGCGGTTCGGCGGGCGCCGTCGGTGGCTACGAGACGCCGACGCGGGCGAGCAGCGCGAGCAGCGCCTCGCGGCGCAGCGGCTTGTCGATGCGCGGGTTCGGCACCCGGTCGAGGAACTCTCGCGCGCGTGGCGTGAACGCGCCGCCCGTCATGTAGGCCACCAGCGGGAGCTGCGACGGCCACCGACGGGCCAGCTCGGCGTGGAAGTCCACCGTGTCCGTCTGCGCCGTCGCCAGATCGCACAGCACGAGGTCGAACTGCTCCCCCGACTCGAACCGCGCGAGCGCGGCCTGCGCGTCGTCCTCCACCACCACCGCGTGCTCCCCGCCGAGCGTGCGCTCGATCGCGCGCGCCACGAGCGGCTCGTCGTCCACGATCAGCACCCGCCGGCGTGTCGGGCGCGCCGGCGGTCCCGCGAGCGGGAGCCCGGGCGCGGGCGCGGGCAGGGCGGCGGGCAGCACGACGCGGAAGGTGGAGCCCTCGCCGGGCCGGCTCTCGACGCCGATCTCGCCGCCGAGCGAGGTCACGATGCCGTGGCAGATCGCGAGGCCGAGCCCGGTGCCGGCACCGATCGGGCGCGTCGAGAAGAAGGGATCGAACACCCGCGTCAGGTGCTCGGGCGCGATGCCCACGCCGCTGTCGGCGATCTCCACCACCGCGCGCCCGTCCCCGCCGCAGCGGGTGGACACGCGGATCGAGTTCCGCTCGGCGGCGCCCTCGGGGATCGCCTGCGCCGCGTTGCTGAGGAGCTGCAGGAACACCTCGCTGAGCGGGCCCGCGCTCGCGCACACCGTCGGCGTGGGCTCGAAGCAGCGCACCAGCGTGGCCCGCCGGCAGATCTGGTTCGCCGCCATCTGGATGCAGTACTCGAGCACGGGCTGCAGCTCCATCGGCTCGGGCTGCGGATCCACGCGCGAGAAGGTGCCGAGGTCGCGCACGATGTCGCGCACGCGGCGCGCGCCCTCCTGCGCGTCGGCGAGGGCGGCGAGCAGCTCGTCGTGCTGCGCCGTCGACGGTGGCGCGCTCCCGGCGCCCGACCCGGCCGCGGCGCGCGCCGAGCGCAGCCGCTCGGCGACGAAGTCCACGTTGGCGCTGAGGAAGGCGAGCGGGTTGTTGATCTCGTGCGCCACGCCGGCGGCGAGCGTGCCCACCGAGGCCCTCCGCTCGGCGATGAGCAGCTGCTGCTGCGTCGTGCGCAGCTCGGTGACGTCGCGGCTGATCACCGTGACCTCGTCGGCGCCCGAGCGCACGATGCGCGCCTCGAAGGCGTGCAGGCCGCACGCGAGGGGGGAGGAGTGCTCGAAGATCTCCACCGCGCCGCTGTCGAGGGCGCGGGCGATCGCCGCCAGCATGCCGTCGGCGTCCTCGCGCGGCAGGTGATCCTGGATCGTCCGGCCGACCAGCGCGGGGCCGTCGTCGGGACGCGACCCCGCGGGCGCGTGGGCGTCGAGGTAGCGACCCCATCGGTCGACCCGAAACATCACGTCGGGCACGCCGGCGAGCAGCGCCTGCATGCGCGCGTTGCTCCGCGTCAGCTCGCGCTGCGTGACGCGCGCCGCGCTGACGTCCATGCCGAGCAGCCAGTCGGCGCACCATTCGAGCGGGTGGCGCCGCGCCGTCGACCACCAGACGATCGTGCGCTCGCCGCCGTCGCGGTGGCGCAGCGTGCACTCGAGATCGTGGAGGTCGCCGTCGCGGTGGGTGATGGCCCGCATGCGCGCCAGCTCGGCGAGGTCGGGGTGGAGCAGCGCCCACGGGTCGGCGGCGGCGACGATCTCCGCGCGCGAGTAGCCGGTCACGCGCTCGGCCTCCTCGTTCCACGCGACGATCCGTGCGCTCTCGTCGAGCGCGACGAACACCACCGGCATGCCGGCGACGATCGCCTGGAGGGCTGCCGACCCCCTCGGCTTTGTGGTCGCGCTGTTGCTCACTCGAAGAGCCCCCGGACGTCGCCCGACCGGTACGTTCGAGGGCAACCTTTCACACAGTCGGGCCGGCGAGTCAAGGGCGGTCGCGGGACGGCCGCCGCCTGGCCTTGGATGCCGGCGCGCCGTCGCCGGTCGCATTGATCCCCGACGGAGGCCCGTCGTAAGATCGACGCGCGTGAGTTCCGTCGAGCTGCCCTGGACCGACCTCCTCGCGCTCCACGTGGTGCGGCGCTTCGGCGAGCTGGTACGGCGGCGCTTCGGGACCGAACCGGGAGTGGCGCGCGCCGACGGCTCGCTCGTCGCGGGGCCGGCGGGGAGCGAGCGCTGCGCCACGCGCGCCGCCCACGCCGCCTCGCAGGGGCAGCCGGCGCGCTTCCCCTGCCACGATGGCCGCGTCGAGCTGGCCGCGCCGATCCTCGTCGAGGGCGCGGTCGCCGGCTGCGTGTTCGGGAGCGCCTTGCCCGACGGAGACGCCGGCCTGCTCGCCGACCTGCTCGGCGCCGTCGCCGACGAGATCGCCTCGGTCGCCGCGCAGACCGCGCGCGCGGCCGACGACGGCCCGCCGCGCCACCGCTACGAAGGGATCATCGGCCGTTCGCGCGCGATCCGCGAGCTTTTGCGGAGGCTCGACAAGGTCGTGGAGAGCGACTCCACAGTGCTCATCTCCGGCGAGAACGGCACCGGCAAGGAGCTGGTCGCGCGGGCCATCCACTACAACTCGGCACGCGCCGCCTGCCCGTTCGTCGTGCAGAACTGCTCCGCCTTCAACGACAACCTCCTCGACTCGGAGCTGTTCGGCCACCGGCGCGGCTCCTTCACCGGCGCCATCGCCGACAAGCCGGGGCTCTTCGAGGTGGCCGACCGCGGCACCTTCTTCCTCGACGAGATCGGCGACATGTCGCCCGCGCTCCAGGTGAAGCTCCTGCGCGTGCTGCAGGAGGGCACCTTCACGCCCGTCGGCGACACCGCCACGCGCCACGTGGACGTGCGGATCCTCGCCGCCACGAACCGGGACCTGCGCGAGCTGGTCGCGCGCGGCGAGTTCCGCGAGGACCTCTTCTACCGCGTCCACGTCCTCACCATCACCTGCCCGCCGCTGCGCGAGCGGCGCGACGACGTGCCGCTGCTCGTCGACCACTTCCTCCGCCGCAATGGAGGCGGCCGCGCGCGCAGGAAGCTCTCGCCGGCGTGCATGGCGCGGCTGCTCGCCTGGTCTTGGCCGGGAAACATCCGCGAGCTGGAGAACGAGATCGAACGCCTGGTGGTGCTCGCCGGCGACGAGCGCGTGATCGGCGAGGGGCTGCTCTCGGAGCGGCTGCGCGAGCCGGCGGCGCATGGAGGGGAAGGCGCGACGCCCACCTCGCTCGACGAGACGATGGACGCCGCGGAGCGCCGGACGATCGAGGAGGTGCTCCAGCGCCACGCCTGGAACAAGACGCGCGCCGCCGCGGAGCTTCGCATCAGCCGGCGCAACCTCCTCCGCAAGGTGGAGAAGCACGGGCTCGATCCGCGCCGCGCGCGGTGAGGGCCCGATCAGGGAGGGCCGAGGAAGGGGCGCCCCTTGCCGACGGTGCGTGCGGCGGCGATCCGTGCGCGGAGGCGCTCGCGCGCGAGGGCGACGGCGCGGCGGAGCGGCTCGCCGAGCGCCAGCGCGCAGGCGATCTCGGTCGAAAGCGCGCAGCCGGTGCCGTGCGGCGTGGGGCCGGGCAGCCGCGGCGCGCGGAGCGGCAGGGCGCCCTCGCCGTCGAGGAGCAGGTCCACCACCTCGTCGCCGTCGAGGTGCCCGCCCTTGACCAGCGCCGCGCCCGGGCCGCGCGCGCGCAGGGCCTCGGCCGCCGCGCGCTGTCCGGCGAGGTCGTCGACGGTAAGGCCGGTGAGGCGCGCCGCCTCGGCGCGGTTCGGCGTGACGAGGGCCAGAAGCGGGAGCAGCGGCGCGAGCGCCCCGGCGGCGTCGGCGCCGTCGAGGAGCGGCCCGCCGACGGAGGCCGCGAGCACCGGGTCGAGCACCACCGGCACGCCCCGCGCGGCGAGCGGCCGGAG
>JAJXSP010000550.1 GCA_021784515.1 Myxococcales bacterium
CCACCTGCCGCCGCTCCACGCGCGCAAGGAGGACATCCCGCTGCTGGCAGACCACTTCCTGCGCAAGCACGCGGCCGCCGTCGGGCACACGATCACCGGCATCGAGCCCGAAGCGCTGAAGGTGCTGTGCGACTACGACTACCCGGGCAACGTGCGCGAGCTGGAGAACGTCATCGAGCGCGCGGTGACGCTGGAGCCCGGGCCGCGGATCACGCGCGAGTCGCTGCCCGATCTCACGCCGCGCCGGCGCACGACCCCGGGCGTGCCGTCGCTCGGCTTCCCCGAGGAGGGGATCGATCTCGACGCGGTGATCGCGGAGGTGGAGCGCGACCTCATCCACCGCGCGCTCGACCGCTCGGGCGGGGTGCGCAAGCGCGCCGCCAAGCTGCTCAAGATCAGCTTCCGCTCGCTTCGCTACCGGCTCGCCAAGCTGGGCGTCGAGGTGCCCGGCGACGAGGACGACGGCGCGTGACGGGACGACGGGTGGCGATCGTCGGCGCGGCCATCGCGCTTTTGACGGCGACCGGCGCCGCGCACCACGTGACCGCCGGCAAGCGCGCCGCCTTCCCGCCCGAGGATGACGTGGTCTACCTGCCCCGCACCGACGCGCTGCGCGTCGGCGCCGTCGGCCATCGCGAGCTGGTCGCCGACCTCCTCTTCCTGCGCGCGATCCTCTACTTCTCGACGCAGCTCACCGGCGCGCGCAACTACGAGTGGCTCGACCGCCACCTCGACGTGATCACCGAGCTCGATCCCCACTTCCACGCGCCGTACATCTTCGGCACCCGCGCCACCGTCTACAACGGGCTCACCATCACCAACGAGATGGTGATGAGCTCGACGCACTTCGCCGAGCAGGGGCTCAAGGCCTTCCCGAACGACTGGGAGCTGGCCTTCACCGAGGGCTGCAACTGGCTCTTCGAGATGAAGACGAACGACCCGAAGGAGAAGGAGGCGTGGCGGCGCAAGGGCGGCGCGCTGATCCGGCGCGCCTCGCTCGTCGGGGGCGGCCCGGTGTGGCTCTCCTCGCTGGCGGCGCGGATCATGACCGAGGAGGGCGAGGCCGACGGCGCGATCCGCTACCTCGAGGAGCAGTACCTCGCCGCGCAGGACGACAAGACGCGCCAGGAGCTGCACAACCTGCTGCTCGCCAAGCGCGCCGCCAACGTCGACCGCCTGACGCGCGCGCGCGACGAGTTCAATGCGGCCTGGCAACGCACCCTGCCCTACGCGACGGCCGACCTGTTCGTGCTCACCGGCGAGGCGCCCTCGCCGCGCCTCGACCTGCCGTTCCTCACCACCGACGAGGTGCTGGCGGCGAGCGAGCGCGAGGACCGCGAAGCCGAGGCGCGTTGGCGCGGCACGGCTCCGCCGGGACGCGCCTTTGCGGGAGGCGCGGAACCCTCCCAGGGTTCCGCCTTCGAGGCACGGGCCCGAAAGTGACCGGCGGGTCAGGAATCGCCGCGCCCGCGGGCAAGCCCGGCGTCACGTGCATGATCATGGCTTTCAACGAGGAGGCCAGCCTCGAGGCCGCCTTCGCCGAGGTGCACGCCGGCCTCGCCGGCACCGGGCGCCGCTTCGAGATCCTGATCGTCGACGACGGATCGAAGGACGCGACCGGCCGCATCGCCGACGCGCTCGCTGCGCGCCACGCCCGCCCGGGCGCCGACGTGCGCGCGATCCACCACGGCGAAAACCGCGGCCCCGGCTCGGCGATCGTCACCGGCGTCGCCGAGGCGCGCGAGCCGCTGTACTGCTTCCACCCCGCCGACAACCAGGTCGAGTTCGCCGACGTCGTGCGCGCGCTCGATCTCCTCGACGAGCGCTTCGACCTGCTGGTCGGCCAGCGCAGCGATCGCCACGACTATTCGCTCGCGCGGCGCGTCGCCTCGTACGGCTACATCGGCCTGGCGCGGGCGCTGTTCGGCCTCTCCGGCTTCCGTGACTTCAACTTCATCTATCTCTGGCGCACCGACGTGGTGAAGCCGCTCTTGCCGCTCGAGACGCGCGGCGTGTTCCTGTGCACGGAGATCCTGGTGCGCGCCCGCGACGGAGGCGCCCGCATCGGCGTGGCGCCGGCCGCCTATCGCCCGCGCACGGCCGGCGTCTCGACGGTGGGACGGCCGCGCGTCGTGCTCGACACCTTCGGCCAGATGATGAGGTTCTGGGCGCGCCGCGCGACGCGCGGGTTGACGCGCCAGGTCTAGTCGGTGTCCGCCCCGGGGGCGGCCGGCGGGCGCAGGTCCTTGATTACCGTCTCCGTCTCGCCTGCCTTGATCTCGACGGAGAAGCCCTCCTTGATCTGGAACTGCGGGTTCGTCAGCAGGACCTTGTGCGCACCCGGGGCGAGCTTGATCTTGCCCTGCGGCGTCGTCAGGCCGGTGTCCTTGCCGTCGATCGCGATCTTCGTCCACGGCTTCGAGCCGAGGCGCAGGTAGCCCTCGCCCGCGGCCACGGGGGCCGGCTTCTCGGCGGGCGCTTCATCGACGACCGGCCTCGACGGCGCGGCGACCGGCGGGGGCTTGGGCAGCCTCACGCGCGGCGCGGGCGCGGGCGTGTCGCCGTCGTCGTCGGGCGGCGGCGAGTCGAGGCGCCGCGCACGCAC
>JAJXSP010000162.1 GCA_021784515.1 Myxococcales bacterium
GATCCGCGCGGAGACGCGCGCGACGATCCCCTTCGAATTCTTGCCAGTGGTGGTCATCACCGCGCGCCGCTTGCCGCGCGAGCGCTCCTGCTCGACGCAGGCGGTGCAGTAGCTCACCGTCGGCGGCTTGTCGGAGAGCGGCAGCATCACCGCGCCGCGGGGCGTGGTCACCGTCGCCGCGGCGGGGCGGGCGCCGCCGTCCAGGGCGGAGAGGACCTCCTGCACGACCGCCTCGATCACCTGCGGCCCCGCGTCGCCGAGGCGACCGACCACGGCGCGGGTCACGGTGCGCACGGTGGCGCGGGCTTCATCGTCGCTCAGCATGGCGGCGCAGAATAGTCGGGCTGGCGGGAGCAATCAAGCCGCGCGGTCGAGCGGCAGTGGTCAAATTTGACCAGCGTTCGTGGCCGTGGCCGTGAACGTGGCCGTAGCCGTGGCCGATCCTCCGTCGGAAAAGCCGGCTACGTCCACGGCCACTTGGGTCGGCGGACGGCGCGGTGGCTGTAGGATCACGCTTGGCGGTTTCCGCCGTTTCCAGCTTCGTGCCCGTTTAGCGCGCTCCATGGCTCCGTTTCCGTCCGCCGCCCGTCGCACCGGACATGGGGATTTCCTCCATCCGGCGCTGCCAATCGAGACGCTGGGGAGGGTTATGTGGCCCTGCCGCTAGGCTCGCTGCACCACGAGACGTGGTAGCCGGTGTACAGGCCCCACTTTTTGTAGATCTCGTCGGCGCTCCACGTGGTCCAGCGGCACCCACCTCTCCGCTTCGGGCGCTGCCGGCTGGCGAAGAGGCGCACCTTCTTGTCGACCTGCCAGTGTACGAAGCTCAGGTCGCGCCCCGCGTTGCCCCAGCGGAAGTAGTTCACCCAGCCTCGCACCATCGGGTTGACCACCGTCTTGACCACTTCGGCGATCGGCACGTGCAGGTGCTTGCGCAGCGACTCGGACAGCCGCCGCAGAAAGCCGGTGCGCTTCTTCTTCTGGGGGCGACGGAGCACCAGATTCTTCGTCGGGTCTTTGCGCCGGGGGACCCAGCGAAACGTGTACCCGAGGAAGTCGAACGGCTCTCCGGCGCCGAAGTCCACGACGCGCGACTTCTCTTCATTCACCGTCAGGTCGAGCTTGCCAAGCTCCTCGCGGAGCCGCCGCTCCACCACCTTCGCCCAGTGCGCCGCTTGCGGGTGCGCGCTGACCAACACGACCAGATCGTCGGCGAATCGGGTGTACCGCACCACTTCGTACGACCCCTGTTTCGTCGTCGCCTGCGCTCGCTCCAGCATCCGGTCTACGTCGTCGAGGAACACGTTCGCCCACAGCGGCCCGATCACCGACCCCTGCGGCAGCCCGCGCTTACCTCCCGACTTCAGGATGCGGTTGCTCAGCCACATCACGTCATCGTCGCGGACCCGGCGCGCCAACTTCGACAACAGGAGGTCGTGCCTCACCGTGTCGAAGTAGCTCGCCAGGTCGAGATCGATGACCTGGTGCAGTCGCTTGTTGAGTCCTTCGCTCACTCGCTCCAGCGCCTCGTGCGCGGTGCGGTTCGGCCGGTATCCGTACGAGCCCGGCTGAAAGTCCGCCTCGAAGATCGGCTCCAGGATCAGACGCAGCGCCCCCTGTACGATCCGATCTCGGACCGCCGGGATCTTCAGCGTCCTTTCCTTGCCGCCGTCCTTCGGGATCTTCACCTGCCGACAGGGCAGCGGCTGGTACGTCTTGCCTCGCAGTTCGTCGCTCAGCGTCGAGAGCAAGCCCTCGACACCCTCGGCTTCGACCTGCTCGAACGTGACGCCATCCACTCCCGGCGCACCGTGGTTCTGCTTCGCGAGTCGGTACGCCTCCCGTAGCACATCGAGCTTCCACACGTGCGTGTAGAGGCCCCAGAAGCGGTGTTGGGGATCTGCCTTCGCCTTCTCACCGATCCGCGTTCTCAGGTCTTGCACACCGATGGAGACCGTTGTCATGCCTCCGTGCCTCCCGTGCGTCTGCGGTCCTCGATCAGCCGGGCCTCTTTGCCGCGACCGGCTCTCGCTGCCCGTCGCGCCCCTGCTCTGGGCGGGGTCCCGCGGCGTTACCCGCGGTTCATCGTTCCTATCGACCCGGCGGACTCCCTTCGGCCTTCGACGCCGTCGCCGGCGCCTACCTTTCTCCGGGGTCTTTCTCCCCGGGGCCGGGAGGGCCTCTCCAGTCCCGATGCATCCCTTCTCGACGTGCCGCCGCCATTACCCCGCTCGACCCGCCGACGGTGCTCCGCCCGTCTCCGTCGCCGGTGCTGCCACTGCCTGTAGTCGAGAGGCGTGGCGTCGAGAGTTGGTGTTCACGAGGCTTGCTCAGCGTTCGATACCTGCTGCCAATCGAGTCGCTCCCCGGCCTTCCGCCGGGTTTGTCGAGAGACATCACGACGGGATCTCTCCACGCCGCGCCTCCCCAGCTTCCGAGCCTGGGCTCTTGCTCGGGCGGGGCTTGCACCCGCTGGGTCGCATCAGGTTCCATCGGGACGTTTGCCGGCCACGTTCACGGCCACGTTCTCAAGCAAACTTGACCACGACGGGTCGAGCGGCAGGACGAGGGGACGGGCTACTTGCAAATCGCGCCGGGGCCGCCGCAGCTCCCGCAACAGTGGGTTCCCACGCAGCACTCCTGGCTGGCGCATTGGGTGCCATTCATGCAAGGCGATCCCGGGGCGCCGCCGCCCGAGCCGGCGTCGGGGCCGGCGCTGCCGCCGTCCGAACCGGCGCCGCCATTGTCCACGACCGCGCCATAGTCGGTGAAGCCGGTCACCTGAAAGGCCACCGTCGAGGCGGCGGAGTCGATCGTGAGCTGGCCGTGCTTGAACAGGAGCGCCGTACCGTCGGCCTCCTGGCCGGCGACCTCCAGCTGGTTGACCGAGACGCCCCCGGCGAGGGCGAAGGGCAGCGTCACGGTGGCCGCGGCGAGGAACTTGGTCCCGTCGGGGCCGAAGCGGACCACCGGGCCGGCCGCGCCCTGGGCACCATGACTCACCGAAATCGGGCTCGGGGAGATGGTGATGGTGGTGTCGCTCGAGAGCGCGCCGGCCGGGATCCGGATCGACGTGCCGGCGAGCGCCATGCTGTCACTGGGGGTAACGGTGATCGTCCCTCCGCCGGCGGAGGTGATGACCTGGCTCTTCGCCACCCCGTCGCCGGGGTTGGCGGGCGGACCGGAGGAGCACCCGCCCGCCGCCGCGGCGAGACCGAACAGGAGTGCGAACGACGACGCAGACACCGGACCTGATTTCATTTGAATCTCCTTTTCACGACAGGGGCCGAACCGCGGCGCGAACCGATCGCGCGCGGACCCGGCCCTATTTGCTCCTCGCGCAGCGCGCTCCAACGAAGTTGTAGCGCATCGTCGGGTCGAGGGAGCTGCGGGAGCCGGAGCGCAGATCCGGCGCCATACCGACGGATTCCCCGCCGCGGTAGACCCGCTGCTGGCCGACGCCGGACAGGGCGGCGCAGTCGACGCACGGAACCGGATAGCCGTCCGACCAATCGAGGACCAGCTCCGCGACGCTTCCCGCCAGGTCCGATTGTCCCCATCGGCCGTCCCCCTTGGGCGACTCCGTGCCCACGTTCGGCGTGGTCAGGTCGCAGGGGGGGCCGTTGCCGCTTTGAAAGTCCGCGTACGAGCAATCGATCGTGAGATCTCCCGGCGGGTCCGACCACGGATAGGCGCGCTGCTCGCGCCCCCCCGCCGCCGCGTAGTTCCACTCCGCCTCCGTCGGCAGGAAGCCCCCATCCCAGGCGCAGAAAACGAATGCCTCGTACCAGTCGATGCAGATCATTGGGAGCAGCTCGTTGCCGCCCGGATCGTGTGTCCACTGGCCGCACTGGATGTTCGTTTCGAGGTTCGCGGCGTCGAACGGCCAATTGGTCTTGTCGTAATTCCAACCGCTGGCGGGGAGGTAGGGATTGGCGCCCATTCCGTCTGTCGGCCGCCACCCGCCGCCGACGTCCGCGAGGAACTTGCGGAACCGCCCGATGGTGATCTCGTACCGGTCCAGCCGGAAGTCGCTCACCGTCGCGGGGTAGCTCATGTCGCCGGAGTTGGCGTCTCCCGCCACGTCGTAGCCCCGGAAATAGGCCCCACCGGTCACCAACGTGTTCTCGCAGCAGCTCCGATTGCCGTCGTGGCCGCAGGTCGCGGGCAGCCCGCCGCAGCTCGCTCCGTCGCTGAACGGCACGCAATTCCCGCCCGTGCAGGTTCGATTGACGGGACAGGTCGTCCCGCACGCGCCGCAGTCGGCGTCGCTCGCCGCGAGGTTCACCTCGCACCCGTTGCCGAAGAGGTTGTCGCAATCCGCGTGGCCGGCGGTGCACCCAGTGATGGTGCACGAGGCGGCGACGCACGCCGTGCCGCTCGCCTCCGTCGGCGATGAGCAGGCAACGCCGCAGGCGCCGCAGTGGTTCACGTCCGTGCGAAACATCGCCTCGCACCCGTCGCCGTAGGAGAGATTGCAATCGCCGTAACCGACGTCGCACGTCTTGATCTTGCAACTGCCGAAAGAGCAGCCGGCGGTGGCGGCGTGCGCCGTGATGGGGCAATCGGAGTCGTCCACGCACATCCCGCAGGGCAGGTGGTGGTGGTTGCAGCCGACCGCCATGTCGGGGTGCCCGCCGGTCATCGCGAGATCGGCCCCGCCGTGATCGGGTGATGACACGCACTGCCCCGCGAGCTCGGGCGCCGCCGTGTCGTCCCACCGCAGGCTCGTGCCGCCGCAGGCTTCGTCGGTGAACGCGCAGTAGCCCTGGACGCAGATGCCCGCCGCGCCGCTCTTGGTGCACTGCGAATCGGAGGCGCAGGGGAACTGCCCCTCGGAGAGGCAGCCGCACAGCCAGGTGATGGAGAGCGCCAGCAGCGCGAGCCGCAGCGCACGGATCGTGACGTTCATTCGGTTCCCCATTGGGCCGCGGTCAGAAGCTGCCGGCGGCGACGAGGCCGCCCAGCGACGGCGCGACCGTGATCGAGACCGGGCGATCCCTTCGCGCGGCGCGCGCCCGCAGCGCGAGCACCGCGCCGGCGGCGATCGATGCGACCCCGAGGCCCGCGAGCGCGACCCCCGCCCCGAGCTCGGCGTTGATGGTGGCGATGCTCGACCGGTAGTGGTCGAGATCGCCGGTCTGATCGCCGTCGGCGTGCGAGAAGCCGATGCCCCCGAGCGCCGCGCCGGCGCCGGCGGCGGCCACGCCGAGCGCGATCAGCGTCACGCCGATCGTGAGGCCCGCTCGCTTTGGTTTTCCGTCGGCGCGCCCGACGGGGGCCGGCGATGCGAGCCGCGCGCGGCTGGCGGTCGTCTCGATCGGAGGACGCGCCGGCGAAGGTCGTTCGATGGACGCGGGTGGTGACGCGATCGACGGTGGCGCGACCGCGGGCGCGGGCGGTGGAGCCGGCGTCGGGACTGCCGCCGGTGCGGGCGGCGAAGCGGCGGCCGGCGCGGGTGGGGCCGGCGCCACGATCTGCGGCGGCGCCGGACGGGCGTCGCGGGAGAGCGCCGAAAGCTCGGCGATCGTCCGGGCGACTTCGTCCCGATCCGGGGCCGCCGGCGCGAGGTCGAGGTACTTCTGGAAGAAATCGATCGCCCGGGCGTTGTGCCCGAGCTTGCGGTGCGCCTGGGCGATGTTGAAGAGGAAGGCCGGCTCGGGGGAGATCTCGAAGCCCGCGGAGAACTCGCCGATGGCGCGCTCGAACTCGTCGAGCGCATAGAGCGCCATCCCTTTTCGAAAGTGCTCGCGCGCCGCCTCGCGCTCGTCGGCGCGGGCAGCACCGCTCGCGACCGCCGGGGCCAGCACGGCGATCCACTTGATTCCCACCATCCATCAGCCTCCTGTGGGGACTTGAGGGTGGCGCCTGAGAAATGTCAACCGCGCGCCGTCGAGCCGGCGCCCCGGACGAGCGCCGGTCTGCCGACCCGAAATGGCGCGATTCGAGCGGGTCAACTCCGCTCCCGCCGAAGCCAACGAGCCGTCGATCGGCGCAACGGCGGGAGGTGGGGCTGGGACGCGCGCGAGCCGGATCTCAGCCCGCCGCCGACCGCTCCGATCGCTCGACGAACGCGGCAATGCGCGCCGCCACCTCGGCCGGCGCCTCGAGCTGTGGATAATGGCCGACACCGTCGAGCCGCACCGTCTCGGTCGCGGGCCGGGCGGCGGCGATCTCCTCCACCACCGACCATGGATTGATTGGATCGCGGTCGCCCCAGATGAGCTGCATCGGCCAGGGGTGCGTGGTGAGGGCGCGGCGCCAGCGATTGCGGTGAAGCTCGCGCTCATTCATGTAGCCGATGAGGTGCGCGAGGAGCCGCCGCCCGCCCGCGCGCTCGATCAGCGCCCACTGCGCGTCCAGCTCCTCGACGGGCGGCGTGCGGCGACCGGCGATGCGACGCAGGCTCCGATCGAGCGCGGCGCGGGCGATCCGCTCGGGGAGCAGCGGCCCGAGCGACCGGCCGAGCGGCGAGCGCAGGAACCGCTGGGCGAGGATGGGCCGCGACCGCTCGACGAGCACGCCACCGTTGAGCAGCGTCACCGAGGCGATCGCGAAGGGCACGAGCGACTCGGACTCGAGGCGGCGCGCGAGCAGCTCCTGCACCACGGTGTCGCCCATGTCGTGCGCGACGAGGTGCACGCGGCCGAGGTGCAGCCCCTGCGCGAGCGCGGCGACGAGGTCGGCCTGCTCGAGGAGCGAATAGGAGTGCGGCCACGGCTTGTCCGAGAGGCCGAAGCCGAGGAGGTCGGGGGCGATCACGCGCCGGCCGGCGAGGGCGGGCAACAGCGGCGCGAAGTCCCACGCGCTGGTCGGATATCCGTGGATGAAGAGGAGCGGCGCCGGGTCGTCGCGCGGACCGGCGTCGACGACGAACAGCTTCCGATTGCGCACCTTTCGGCGCGTCCCGAGCGATTCCCACTCCGCGAGCGACTGCATGTCGGGGCGCAGTATCGGTGTCCCCCCGCTGCACGTCAATCGCCGTGTCCGTGCGCCCGCTCACCAGCCTTCGACACGTCCGGTTCAGGGGGCGTGGATCACGGAGCCCGGGCGGGGATGGTCCGCGTGAGGTTGGCCGGGGCGGCGCCGGTGGCGTCGGGCCAGCCGAGCGCGTCGTGGACCTTCGTCCCGGCGGCGATCCCGATCGGCGTCAGGTCCACGGTCACCGTCTGCGGCGAGGGCGCGCTCGTCAGCCCCACCACCGCCGCCTTCCCCGGGGCGATCAGCCGCCCGAACACCAGCGTATCCTCGCTCGAGTGGTAGAGCGGCACGTAGCTGCCGCGGCGCATCGCCCGTAATTCCCCGACCCGCCGCCGCCCGATTGGCCATATTCCGAGATAGGAAGTCATCACCGCCCTTGCGGCCATTTCGACTGATTGTGATTGAACCAGTAGTCGGCGTGGATCATCCCTTTGTCGCCGTGTGCAAAGGTGTTGTACGAGACTCCGTGGTGGAGCACGAAGTCGAACTGCCCGTCGAGGTCGAGCGGTCCGATATCGTGCGAGATCGTGTCGTTGTTGATGTCGTTGCAGGGGGTGGGCGCAGTCGCTCCACTGCTGCTGCACGAGCAGATCGCGATGGTGGCCCCGAGCGACCTCGCGGTGCGGGTCACCGGCGAGACCGGCGTCGGCAAGGAGCTGGTGGCGCACCAGATCCACGCGCTCTCGCGACGGCGCGACGAGGCGCTCATCCAGGTCAACTGCGCCGCGCTTCCGGAGTCGATCGCCGAGAGCGAGCTGTTCGGCCACGTCGCGGGCGCCTTCACCGGCGCGCTGCGCGAACGCGCCGGCAAGTTCGAGGTGGCCCACGGCAGCACGCTCTTCCTCGACGAGATCGGCGAGCTGCCACCGTCGCTCCAGCCCAAGCTGCTGCGCGCGCTCCAGCAGGGCGAGATCCAGCTCGTGGGATCGGATCGGACGCTGCGCGTGGTGGCCGCGACGAACCGCGACCTGCCCCGCGAGGTGGAGCGCGGGCGCTTTCGCGCCGACCTCTTCCACCGCCTCGCGGTGTTCCCGCTGCGCGTGCCGCCGCTGCGCGAGCGCCCCGGGGACATCCCGCTCCTCGGCGGGCACTTCGTCGCCGAGATGCGGCGGCGGCTCGGGCTCGGGCCGGTGCGCCTCGACGGCAGCGCGCTCGCGCACCTCGACGGCTACGACTGGCCGGGCAACGTGCGCGAGCTGGAGAACGTGCTCAGCCGTGCGGTACTGCGCGCCTCGTCACGCGGCGGAGGCACGGCGCCGCTGCTGGTGACGGCGGCCGACCTCGACCTCGGGGAGGTGCGTCCGCCCGTCGAGGATCCAACTCCCATGGCGGCGGAGAAGGCGGCCGCGGGTTCGACGCTGCGCCGCCGGATCGAGGAGTTCGAGCGCCGCGCGATCCGCGAGGCGGTCGAGCGCCGCGGGGGCAACTGGGCGGCGGCCGCGCGCGACCTCGGGATGCACCGCGCCAACCTGCACCACCTGGCGCGGCGACTCGGGCTCCAGCGCTCGATCGAATGAGTGGAAAACGGAGCGCGGGACGCGGTGTCCGTGGGGTCAAACGGTCCGCGCCCCGCGAGCCGGGGAAGAGGCGAGCTACTTGTTGTGGCAGGAGCGGCAGAGGCCGCTGGAGACGGTATTGTCGACGCGCGCGAACTTGTCGAAGCCGAACCGGTTGTGCGGCTCGTGGCAGCTCGTGCACTCGATGCCGAAGTTGGTCGCGCCGCCGGGCGCGTTCGGGATCAGGTTGATCGCCGCGCCGTTGCGCCCGTCGCTGGCCGGGGCGGTGGTGCACCAGCCGGTCGCGCTGGTGCAGCCGGCGTTCGTCGGCTTGAAGTAGTTGCCGATGGCGTCATCGGCGACCGCCTTGCTGTCGGCGTTGTTGTATCCGGTCTGACCGGCGTAGGGGATGCTGATCGGGTGGTTGCCGCCCATGTTGCCGCCGCCGCCGATGATCTTGCTCGCGTCGATCAGCTTGCCAGTGGCGTCGGTGAGGTTGGGGAGGTTCTCGAGTCCGGCGATGATCCCCTTCTGGCCGTCGCCGGCGTTGGAGACGTCGCCGATCGCCACCGAGCCGTCGTGACAGCCGAGGCAGCGCTTCGAGTTGCTGCGGACGATCGTCGGCAGCAGCGTGCCGGCGGTCGTGTTGGTGAGGGCGTTGCCGTCGAGGTCGTTGCCCCACGACCAGACGGCCACCGCCGTCTGCGAGTGATTCCAGAGAAGCTGCGTCGACTGCGCCTTGTGAGGCGTGTGGCAGTAGATGCAGATCTGGTTGTCGTTCGCGTTCTTGATGTCGGCCCCGCTGCTCGCGCTGAGGTCGTGATCGCTGTTCCTGATGCCGACCTGTGCGCTCGCCGCCATCGGCACCAGCATCCCTACGAAGATCGCCACACTGCTCGCCAACCTGTTCATCGCGTTCTCCTCTCTTCTCCCGGTACTTCGTTGTCCCGGCGGGCGGTCGCTGTGCAACCGGCGATCCGACGAGCGAAGCCCCCGTCGAATCTCGAATTCCTTCTCCGCCGCCCGACGGACGTGGGTCAAATCACGCAGCGGCCTTCTGCCAAGACCGTGTGCGCGATTACCTGTCGCGACAGGCAAACCGGCCGCGGCAAGGGAAAACGCCCGCGGAAGCGACCGCAAAGCGGGCGCAGGCCGCTCATGCGCGAGAACACGCTGCGCTGTGTGATTTGACGCATGGCCAGCCTGCGATCGACATGGCAGCGAGCGAGCCCACCGATCGCACACCTCGCCCTCGCTGGGCCGGCCCCGGCGGTGTACCCTCGGGGGATCCCAGCTTCGAGGTGCCGAATGCTCGCCCGACCGCTCGCCGCTCTCGCCGTCGCCACCGCCCTCGCCGCCCTGCCCACCCGCGCGGGGGCCCAGGGCTTCATCAACGTCGCCGCCGGCGGCGGCATCGACACCGAGGGCAGCGGCACCGTCGGCGTGCGCGCCGGCCTCTTCAAGACGTTCGGCCTGCAGGCCGCCTTCGACGCGGACTTCCTGAACGGCCACCCCGAGTCGCTCGATCCGACGCACCCGGGCCACTACCGCCTCGTCACCGGTTCGATCGCCTTTCATCCCTATCTCAGCCTGTTCAGCGATCACCTGGGCATCGCCGGCCACGCCGCGCTCGGCCTGGGCGAGCTGATGTCGCCCACGTCGACGGTCGACGGCTCGCGCGACACCCGCTTCGCGCTCACCGCCGAGCTCGGGCCCGAGCTGCACTGGTTCCCCACCTCGATCCTCGGCTTCGCCTTCACCGTCGACTGGCGGTGGATCTGGGTGGACGATCCGTTCCCGGGCTTCCCGTCGTCGACGCCGTCGGACGTCGTCTTCCGCCTGTGGATCGAGCTGTCGTTCCTGCGGTGATCGTTTGGGGTGGAAGGAGCGCAGCGAGCGGTCGTAGACTCCGCCCATGTTGAACCTCAATCGCCGTCGATTCCTCGTCAGTGTGGCCGCCGTCCCCGGCGTCCTCTTGCTGTCGCGCAAAGCGTACGCCGAGCACTACCAGGCGATGCTGTGCGACGACTGCGGCTTCGGCTCGAAGAAGGACAACTGCGCGAAGTGCGGGAAGTGGATGGGCTCGACGCGCTACCCGGCCCGCCTGTGCGGCGACCACGGCTTCGGCTCGAAGAAGGAGAACTGCTGCCGCTGCGGCAAGTGGATCGGCTCGGCGCGGATCCCGGCGCACATCGGCGACTGCTGTGGATTCGGCTCGAAGAAGGACAACTGCGTCATCTGCGGGAAATGGGCGCCCTGAATCAAGTCCGTTCGCCCGTCGGACAGCCGACCCCCGTGCCGCCCAGCCCGCAATAGCCCCCCGGATACCGGGCGAGGTATTGCTGATGATCGTCCTCGGCAAAGTAGAACTCGGGCGCCGCGCGAATCTCGGTTGTGATCGGCCCCCAGCCGGCCGCCGACAACACGCGCTGGAACGATTCTCGGGAATCCTCCGCCGCCCGTCGCTGCGAATCCCCTGTCCAATAGATCGCGGAACGATATTGCGTCCCCACGTCGTAGCCCTGGCGCATTCCCTGGGTCGGGTCGTGGCTCTCCCAGAACAGCTTCAATAATTCGGGATAGGAGATCACCTTCGGGTCGAACACCACGCGCACGACCTCGGCGTGGCCGGTGCGCCCGGTGCAAACCTCCTCGTACGTGGGATTGGGCGTGAGGCCGCCCGCGTAACCGACCTGCGTCGAGAGCACGCGCCCCGTCTCCCAGAACTTGCGCTCGGCGCCCCAGAAGCAGCCCATTCCGAAGATCGCCGTCTCGGCGCCGGCCGGCCAGGGCGGCTCCATCGGCCCGCCGGTGACCAGGTGCCGCGCGGACACCGGCATCCTCTCCGACCGCCCGGGCAGAGCCTCGCGCGGCGACGGCATCCTCGGCTTCACCGGAAAATCGACGCCCATCACGTGCCTCCCGTTCCCGTTTCGATGCCGCGACCTTGAACCTGGATGCGCGGCAGGCTAGCTTGCGCGCCATGCGCATCCTCGTGGTCATGGACCCGCCCGAGCTGGCCAACCGATACACCGACACGACCCTGGTGATCGTCGAGGAGGCGCTGCGTCGCCGCCACGACGTCGCCGTCTGCACGCCCGGCGACCTCTGGCTCGAGGACGACTCCGTCGCCGCGGCCTACCACCACGCTCTCCTGCCCCTCGAGGGCGCGCCCGAGCAGCCCGGCCTGCGCGTCGGCAAGGCCTCGGCCGCGCTGCTGCACGAGCGCTTCGACCTCGTGCTGATGCGAA
>JAJXSP010000551.1 GCA_021784515.1 Myxococcales bacterium
GGCTGGTTGCCGACGGAGGCGGAGTGGAACTACGCGGCGGCGGGCGGGAGCGAGCAGCGTGCCTATCCCTGGTCGAACCCGCCCGGCTCGACGACCATCGATTGCACCTACGCGAACTACAACAATTGCTACCCGAACACCTACACCACCAACGTTGGCGCCCTCTCTCCCAAAGGCGATGGAAAATGGGGCCAGTCGGACCTCGCGGGCAATTTGTGGGAGTGGAACCTCGACTGGTACGACTCGAGCTACACAAATGTTCAGCAGTGTACGAACTGTTGCAATTTGCAAGACGCTCCCTATCGGGTGCTCCGTGGCGGCGTCTTCTACCGTCCTCCGTGGGGCCTCCGTTCCGCCGGCCGCGACTACAACGCCCCGACCGCTCGCATCGACTACGTCGGTGCTCGCTGCTCCAGGACAAAGTAGAGATCTGGTCGGACCACCGGACCATCCAACCACGCCGATGAACCCCTTGATTCTTGATCCTTTAACCCTTGATAAAAAGCGCCCCTTGTGAGCGACGACGCCGAGAATTCACCACGGGAGAAACCCGGGGGTCCGGGGGCCGAGCCCAGGGCGAAGAAACATTCTCCCAAGCCTCCCCTGCCGCCGGTCATCGCCATCCGGATGGAGGCGCTGCTCCAATGGGTGGTGGAGCGGGTGGCGAAGTTCCCGCGCGACCACAAGTTCACCGTCGGTGACCGCCTCATCGAAACCTGCCTCGACGTCACCTGCGCGCTGGTCGAGGCGAGCTACAAGCGCGACAAGGTCCACGAGCTCGGGCAGGCGTCGCGCGCCCTCGTCCGCGCCCGCCTCCTTTTCCGCCTCGCCCGCGCCCTGCACTGCGTCTCCGAGGCGCAGCACCTCCACTTCGCCAAGGAGTCGGACGAAATCGGCCGCATGCTCGGCGGCTGGCTCAGGGCGACCGCTTCGCGGTAGTATCGCCGGCGACCGGCGCCGGGATCCTCCGGGGCCGGCGGCGTCGCGAGGGACGCTTCCAATCGGGTGATCCGTGGCGGCAACTTCAACAATGATCCGTCGAACCTCCGTTCCGCCAACCGCAACAACAACACCCCGACCGATCGCAACGACAACATCGGTGCTCGCTGCTCCAAGACTGCCGGAATTCCTGCTCGCCAGGACGTCCAGGGCCGCCGCGATCACGGTCGCGGCGGGCGCGACGATCCACAGTCCACCCTCGCGGCGCCGCGCCTCGGAAGGCTGAGGCGCGAATAGCGCCCGCGGCAATCGTCGCGGGCCTCCCCCGGGTCGAGCCGAGCAACACGGCCGGCCCGGGGGAACCTTTCTCATTCGCCGCGCGTGAAGGCGAGGTCCGCGAGCACCTTTCGGCAGAGCGCGCGGGTGTGGCCGTGGCGCGCGTGGGCGAGCCAGGCGCGCACGCGGGAGGTCACGTCGTCGACGGACACCGCGCCGGCGGCGTAGAGCAGGCGCAGCTCCCGCATCCGCGCGCGGAAGCGATGGAGGTTCTCGTTTCGCAGCCGCAGCCGCACCGCGTCGCCACGCCGCTCGAAGACGAAGCCGAGGAAGGCGACCGCGTCGGTGGTGCGGTGCAGGCGGCACTTCGTCGGATGGAGGCGCAGCCGGAGCTTCTCGCAGCGCCGGACGACCAACTCCCACGCGGCGCGCAGGCGGCCGGGATCGTCGTCGAACACCAGGAGATCGTCGCAGTAGCGCACGAACGTCCCGATCCCGAGGTGGGCAGCAAGCAGGTGATCGACGGGCGTGAGCACGAGGTTCGCCCAGATTTGCGACGTGAGGTTGCCGATGGGAAGCCCGTGCGGGCGCGACGCCGGCGCGAAGAGATCGTCGCCCGGGAAGTAGAAGCGCGTCGCCTCGACGTGACAGGGCGCCGCGACGATGCGCTCGGTGATCGGCCACCAGGCGGCAGGTGTGCGCGGCCGGAGGAGATCGAGCACGACGGCGTGATCGATCGACGGGAAGAACTTCGCGACGTCCAGACGGAGGACGAAGTGGTGGCGGCGGAACAGGGCGACGGCGGCTCGCAGGCAAAGGTGCGTGCCGTAGCCCGTGCGGCAGGCGTAGGACTGCGGCGCGAAAGACCGCTCGATCGCCGGCAGCGTCGCCTCGACGAGGAGGTGCTGCACGACGCGATCGCGAAACGGCAGCGCCGAGATGAGCCGGAGCTTCGGCTCGCGGATGTAGAAGCCGCGCGGCGTGCCCGGTCGCCAGCTGCCGGAGGAGAGCTCGGCAAGGAGCGCGAGGCAGCGGCCTTCGAGATCGAGCAGGAATGCGGCGACGTCGGGGCTCCGCCGCTTCCCCCGCGCGGCAATCCGGGCGGCGGCGAGCACGCGCGCGAGGTCGAGATCGAGCAACGGTGGGGACCGGCGAAGGTGGACCGTGACCGGAGCCTGTGATCTCCCGCCCCGGCGGAGCGCTACTTCGTGAGCGGCGCTTCCTCCAGCCGCCGCACCCGCGCGCGCAGTGACCTTGACATTGACCTTGAGTGCGCCAGGCAAAGCCTGGGAGAGGAGGACGCATGAAGCATCGCTGAAACCTCTCGAAGGGACCTAGCGGGCGGAAGCCCGTCGACGAAGGCCAGCCCCCACGTCGTAGCGA
>JAJXSP010000552.1 GCA_021784515.1 Myxococcales bacterium
CTGCCAGCAATCGAAGCAGCCATCGAGCCGGCTGCGCGCGGCGGCGGCCAGGCGCTGGCCGAGCATCGGCTCGCTGAGCAGCCGCGCCATCGCGGCGGCGAGCGCGGCGGGGTCGTTCGGCGGCACCGCCACCGCGGCGTCGCCCTCGCACATCTCGCGCAGCGGCCCGGCGTCGGCCACCACCACCGGCACCTCGCGCGCCATCGCCTCGAGGAGCACCAGCGGCAGGTCCATCTTCGCGTAGGTGGACTCGGCGGGCAGGGTGACCACGTCGGCGGCGGCGAGGAGGTCGAGGATGTCGGGCACCTCGTTCAGGAAGGTGACGCGCTCGCTCGCGCCGGCCGCCGAAAGCTCCTCGCGGATCTGCACCTCCTCGGCGCGCGAGGCGGGCTGCTTGATCCGGCAGGCGAAGACGACGCGCGCGCCGGGGCGCGAGCGGAGCAGGCGCGGGATCGCCGCGGCGATCGTGCGCGCGGCGTGGGAGAACTGGTAGTCGCCCGCGTAGAGGACCACCTCGCCGTCGAGGCCGTAGCGGTCGCGCGCGCGGGCGCGGGCCTCGCGATCGACCGGCGGCACCTCGATGCAGGGCGGGATGCACACCACCCGGCGCGCGTCGATGCCGGCGTCGATCACCCGGCGGCGGCTCCACTCCGAGAGCACGACCACGCGGTCGGCGAACAGGAGCGGCGCGATCGCCACGTCGGTGCGCGGCGCGGAGGAGACCGTCTGCACCGTCGGCATGCGCCGCACGAGGCCGAGCAGCCGCGCCGCCTGCGAGGAGGCGGGGTTGGGCGCGAAGAAGAAGTGGCGCAGCTGTGCGTCGTCGCGCTCGAGGAGCCGGGCGAACACCCGGGCGTTGGCCGACAGCGACGGCGTGAAGGAGCCCGCGTCGCCGTAGAGCGGTTCGCTCACCACGCGCTCGGACGGCAGCGCGTAGCCGTGGGTGGTGAACACGCGATACCGGAAGCGCTCGCCGTGCGAGACGAGGTCCTTCACCAGGTTCTTGCCGCTGTCGTTCCACGGCGGGACGACCGGCTTGGAGACCATGAGGACCGTGGGCGGCGCGAGCACCGCATATCGCTATCACCCTTTCTTCTTTTGAGGTAGCGTCCCGCGCCGATGCGCCGCCCGCCCCTGCAGGCAGGGACATCGAGCGGTCCGCCGGCCAACCGGCCAAGGTGAAATCGAACATGGAAGCGCTCCAGTTCCTCGTCGGTAAAGAGGTGGACATCTTCAACCCCCAGGACACCGAGTCGGTGGACGGGCTGATGGCCACGGGTCGCATCGCCCGCATCGCCGAGGGCTGGCTCGTCCTCGCCAACCCGCGCTCGGGGGAGCCGGACTTCGTGGTCAACCTCGCCCACGTCGGAATGATCGCCGTGCGCGAAGTGGCGCCGACGATGGAGGCGCTCCCCGGCGGCAAGCTCCACCGGCTGCACCGCCCGCCCGAGGAGAAGGACGAGGAGTAGCTCGAGGCGGGCGCTACTTCGCGATGTGGTACGTCTCGACGATCGGCTTGTTCGCCATCAGCGCGCCGTTCGACGGGAGGATCTCGCGCCGCGAGCCGCGGTAGGTCAGCACCCCGCCCTCGATCTTCACCGTTCCCATGCGCTGGATCACCGGCGCGGCGCGCGAGTCCAGCTCCTCCGAGTTGATCGTGAGCGAGCGCATGAGCCGGTCGCCGATGCGGATGATCTCCGTCGTGGCGCCGGTCCACACCGGCGACTTCACCCAGCGCGTCATGCCGATCAGCACGTCCATCCCCTCGACCTTCGCGGCGTACAAGTCGGCCAGGCCGTCGACGGTGATCGTCTTGACCGAGCGGCCGCGGACCAGCGCCACGCGGCACGCGCCGATCTGGCAGGGCTCCCACGCGATCAGCGCGTCGCCGACGTAGAAGCGGCGCAGGCGCGGCGTGCACTGGTCGTCGCCGTGCATCGCGCGGCACAGCCACGGGGCGGTGGGCACCTGCACCTCGCCGCCGAGGTCGGAGCGGAAGCCGAACGCGGCGCCCTCCCAGCCGGAGCGCCGGAGCTCGAGCAGCTCGCCCGCGCGCGTCGCCTTCTCGTCCTCGAGCTCGGCCTTCCAGTCGAGCGTGCGGACCGAGCGCACCACCTCGACGACCTCGCCGCGGCGGAGCGTGGCGAAGGCTCGCTCGTCGTCCTCCGCTTCGGGGATGAGCGGTGCGCGCTCCGAGGCGACGAGGTGGCGGGTCTCGGTGGGCGGGCTGCACGCGCCGAGCAGGAGGCCGAGGCCGAACAGCGGGCGGAGCGACTGGAGCATGGCGCGGATTGTAATCGCTTCCGCCGGCCGCACCCCCGATCGCGGGGGGCGGCCCTCCTGCGACGGCGGGCGTTTCGGGCGCCGCGCTCCGTTCCTTCTTGAACTGAACATCCGAGCAGCTATGATCGCCGCATGGCCGCCGTCTCCGCCGCCGACCAGAAGGCCGTGCTCGCCGAGCTGCGGCGGCTCACCGGCGCCCGGCGACCCGCGCCGCCCGAGGCGCTCGCGTCGACGGGGATCGCGGCGATCGACGAGGCGCTCGGCGGGGGACTGCCACGCGGGCGGATGACCGAGGTGGTGGGCCGCCGCTCGTC
>JAJXSP010000163.1 GCA_021784515.1 Myxococcales bacterium
CGCCCGTCGCGCGCCCGCGAAAGGTCGTCGCCCAGCTCGGCCATCGTCGGGTAGCGCTCTTCGCGGCGCTTCGCCATCGCGCGCAGCACCACGCGCTCCATCGCCTCGCTGATGCGCTGCTCGGGGCGCAGCTCGCGCGGCGGCACCGGATGGTCGGTGAGCACCTGCGAGATGATCCCGAGGTAGTTCGTGCCGCGGAACGGCGTCTCGCCGGTGAGGCACTCGTAGAGGATCACCCCGAGCGCGTAGACGTCGACGCGGTGGTCGAGCTCGTCCTCGCCGCGCGCCTGCTCGGGCGACATGTACAGCGGCGTGCCCAGGACCATCCCCGTCACCGTGAGGCGCGGCGCGGTGGCGGCCTTCTCGTCGGCGGCGCGGATCGCCTTGGAGATGCCGAAGTCGAGCACCTTGGCGAAGTCGCGCCCGTCGCGTTGCGAGAGCAGCACGTTCTCCGGCTTCACGTCGCGGTGCACGATGCCCTTGTCGTGCGCCGCCGCGAGCGCGCTCGCCACCTGCAGCCCCAGCTCGATCGCCGTCGCCTCGGGCAGCGGCCCCTCACGCCGGATCCGCTGCGCGAGCGACTCGCCCTCGAGCAGCTCCATCACGATGAAGGTGCGCCCGTCGCTGGTCTCGCCGACGTCGAACACGTCCACGATGTGCTCGTGGTGCACCGACGAGGCGAGGCGCGCCTCGTTCATCAGGCGGGCCGCCACCTCCGGGCGCTCGACGTACTTCTCGCGCAGCACCTTGAGCGCCACCTGCCGGCCGATCTTCGCGTGCGTCGCCTCGTAGACCACGCCCATGCCGCCCGCGCCGAGCCGCCTCACGATGGTGAAGCGCCCGTCGAGCGACGTGCCCACCAGCGGGTCGGGACCCTCGTCGACGAGCGGGGCGCCGCCGAGCTCTCCCGGGTCGGTGACGTCGTGGGCGCCCAGCGCCGAGCGATCGAGCGGTGCCCCGTCCACCGGACAGACCGTCGTCTCGGACGGCCAGGCCGTCTGGCAAACCGGGCAGGTGGGCATGGCTGCGCCGCGAAGAGGCTAGTTTTCGTGGGATCGGGTGTCAAGCAACCGACCGGCGGAGTGTGATCGCGGTCTCCTGGCGACCTCGCGCATCCGCCGGTCGCCTTGACTTCCCGTCGGGAATTGCCTACGAACCTACCCCTTTCCAACAAGGAGCCTGGGACATGTCGAACTACAAGGTGGCCGACCTGAAGCTCGCCGATAAGGGCAAGCTCCGCATCGAGTGGGCCGAGTCGCGCATGCCGGTGCTGATGGCGCTGCGCGAGAAGTACAAGGACTCGAAGCCGTTCAAGGGCCACCGCATCGCGGGCTGCATCCACGTCACGAAGGAGACCGCCGTGCTGGTGCGCACGCTGCGCGCCGCCGGCGCCGAGGTGTCGTGGTCGGGCTGCAACCCGCTCTCGACGCAGGACGACGTCGCCGCCGCGCTCGCCGCCGAGGGCACGTCGATCTACGCGTGGCACGGCCTGTCGAAGGATGAGTTCTACTGGGCGATCGAGCAGACGCTCGCCTTCAAGCCGACCCTGACCCTCGACGACGGCGCCGATCTGATCTTCACCGTCCACAGCAAGCACCAGCACCTCGCCAAGGACATCTACGGCGGCACCGAGGAGACCACCACGGGGGTGCACCGCCTGCGCGCGATGGCCGCCGACGGCAAGCTCCTCTACCCGATCATCGCGGTCAACGACAGCGAGACGAAGTGGGACTTCGACAACGTCTACGGCACCGGGCAGTCGTCGCTCGACGGCATCCTGCGCGCCTCGTCGGTGCTGATCGCCGGCAAGACCTTCGTCGTCGCCGGCTTCGGCCACTGCGGGCGCGGCGTCGCGCTGCGGGCCAAGGGCATGGGCGCCAACGTCGTCGTCACCGAGGTGAAGCCGACCGCCGCGCTGAAGGCGACCCTCGAGGGCTTCCGCGTGCTGCCGATGGACGAGGCGGCCAAGATCGGCGACATCTTCATCACCGCGACGGGGATGAAGGACATCATCGTCGGCCGCCACTTCGACTCGATCAAGGACGGCGCGCTGGTCTGCAACACCGGCCACTACGACTGCGAGATCAACCTCGTCGATCTCGAGGCGCGCGCCAAGGCCAAGCGCGAGATCCGGGCGAACAACGAGGAGTACACGCTCAAGGACGGGCGCCGCGTCTACGTGCTCGGCCAGGGGCGGCTCATCAACCTCGCCGCCGCCGAGGGCCACCCCTCGGAGGTGATGGACATGAGCTTCGCCAACCAGTTCCTCGGCCTGCTCAAGCTCGCGCGCGAGGGCCGCTCGCTGGAGCACAAGGTCTACGAGCTGCCGCCGGAGCAGGACCAGGAGATCGCGCTCACCAAGCTCCACACGATGGGCCTCGCGGTCGACACGCTCACCGACGAGCAGAAGAAGTACGCGACCGACTACTCCGCCGGCACCTGATCGCCCTTCAGATCTCCCGCGCCTCGCCTGCGCACTGCACGCGCAGGCGGGGCTTCTCCCCCGCCACCGTCGAGAAGCGCGCGTCGATCGTCGCGGCGTGCACGCGCCCCTGTTCGTCGGCCGAGGTGGCGAGGAGCTGCTTGCCCGCGAGGCGATAGACCTCGGCGGTGCGCTTGTCGGGGTCGATCACGATCACCTCGGCCACGCCGAGCGCCGTCCAGAAATCGAACTTCTCGTACGTCTCGTCGTCGGGCGAACGGATCTCGAGCACCGCGAGCGGGGCGCCCTCGAGGCCGCGCCTGGTGATGATCTCGGGACGGTCGGAGCGGAAGAACACCATGTCGGGGATGCGGTAATCCTCGCCTTTCGAGCCCGGCCGGTGGACCTCCATTTCGTACCGCACCTCGATCCCACGCGCCGAGAGAATCGGCGAGAGGAACACGTCAAGCTCGTGGCCGATGGTCTGGTGCTCGAACGATGGGCCTGGAACCATGTGCAGCATCCCCTCCCAGATCTCATCGAAGCGATCGAGTCCCCGCCGAGCCCGCTCCTCGAACCAGCTCTCCGGCACCCTGAGCATCACCGCGCGCATGATTAGAATTATACGTCGTCGAGCGCGGCCAGCGCCGACTCCAGCTCCGACAGCGCGTGCGCGTTGCCGGCCTTGCGCATCACCGCACGGCCGCGCTCGGCGAGAGCGCGCGCCACGTCCTTCTCCTCGAGCGCGACGAGCACCTGAAAGTGCATCAGGTACTGCGGCACGTAGTCGGGGAAGCGGCGCTCGAGGTCCTCGAAGGCGGCGTGCGCCTCGTCGAGCGCGCGGCTCGACTTCAGCTCCATCGCGAGGCCGTAGCGCGGAAACGGGTCGTCCGGCGAGGCGGCGATCATCTGGCGGAGGGCGTCGGCGCGGGCGGTCATGGCGCCCCTTGGATGCTCGAGGCGGGCGGTTGCGGTTGCGCCTGCGGCGGCGGCGCGGGCATCGCCGGATCGGGGTCGGGGATCTTCAGCACCCCGAGCACGGTGTAGACCGCGGCGACGGCGAAGTAGACCAGCCACCCCATCGGCACGTTCAGCCCGGTCCACGACAGCGCCACGTCGAGGGCGATCGCCGGCGTCAGCGCGTACAGCCCGACGCAGTACAGCGCGCCGAAGTCGAGCTTCCGCTTGCGCCCCGTCGCGGCGATGAGCCCCACCAGCCCGAGCAGCAGCGCGACGAGCAGCCGCGCGCAGGTGTACCAGAACGGCAGGATCACCAGCAGCGCGCCGAAGGCGATCCACAGCGCCGTCGGGATCCACGCCTTCACGTGCGCCGCGTCGATCGTGAGGTCGTCCACGGCGCGCAGGTCGATCGGCTGCAGGAACGGGTTCTGCGGGTTGCGCAGCAGGAGCTGGGTCTTCATCAGGATGGCGCCCTGCTCGTCGGGGGCGAAGTCGGTGACCTGGCCGGTGGTGTCGATCACCAGGATCGTCTTCATGTGCGTGCTCGTGTCTTCGAGCTGGCGCCGCCACGGCTGCGGCACGTTGGTCGAGACCTGCCCGTGGCGGATCTTGACCACCGGCAGCTTGTCGATCTCCGGCGCCAGGTCTCGCCACACCACGGCGCGCAGGCGCAGCGTGAGGCCGGTCGCCACCGCCAGCGACGAGAGCAGCAGCACGATCGCGAAGTAGCCGACGGTGCGCCGCGCCGGCTGCCGCGCCACCTCGCCGGCGAGCGAGAGGTCCCACGTCGAGCGCGCGATGTTCCGGAGGTGACTCGCCATGGCGGGAGACTAGCACGGGCTTCGGTTGCCTTGACCGTCCCCACAACCGCGGTCATTGTCGGGGACCAACCGTGGACCGGAGCGCGTTCCAGACCTTCATCGGCGTCGATCTCGGCGGCGGAAAAGGCAAGAAGACCGCCGTGGCGCTCCTGCGCGCGCGCGCCGACGGCGTGGTGGTCGAGAAGTACGATACCGGCGACGGGCGCCCCTGGTACGACGAGCGGCTGGTCGACTTCCTCAAGGAGCATGGCGGCGAGGCGGTGGCGGCCATCGACGCGCCACTATCGCTCACCGCCTGCGTCCGCTGCCGCGAGGCGACCTGCCCCGGGCTGGCGACCTGCGCCGACCCGACGACGGCGTGGTTCCGCGCGCGCGCCAACGGCGGTGAGGGCCAAGCCCGCCAAAGCGGGCTGCTCCAGGGCCCGACTGCGCTGGAGGGCAAGAAGCCCAAGTACACCCCCTATACGCAGCGGGCAACGGAGGTGGTGCTCCACGAGGACGACGGCATCCTGCCGCGGGAGACGCTCGGGCAGGGGATGGGGCCGCTCACCGCCCGCGCCGCGCACCTCGTCCGCGCCCTCGCGCCCGAGTACCGCCTCAACGACAACCTCCTCGAGGTCTACCCGAAGGCGACGATCTGGAAGCTCCTCGGACGCGAGACCGCGCAGACCTACAAGCGCCACCACGCCCAGGCGGCGGTGCGCCTCGCCCACATCCTCGAAGAGCTGCCCGGCCTCGCGTTCGGCCCCGGACAGTGGCGCGAGCGCGGGGTGCAGAATGACCACCTCTTCGACGCGGTGATCTGCGCCTACACCGCGTGGCGCTGGGCGCGCGAGGACTGGCAGCTGCCCGAGTGCGACCGCGCGGTGTTCCTCGCCGACGGCTGGATCTGGACGCCGCCGCAGAGCCCGTCGTCATGACCTCGGACCGAGGCAGGCGAGCGATTCTCACGCAGGGCGAGGCGCGAGGAGCGAGCAGCCCCGTCGGCGCTGTGACCGACGAGCAACGAAGCCATGCGTGAAAAGCAGCCGCCCGCCGACGGGAGGGGTCGTGACGGCCGGCTCTACGCCGCGGTCCGCTTGACCGGCATCGTGCGCACGCGCCCGAGGTCGGCGGCGCCGCGCTCGCGCAGGAAGTCGAGGAAGGCGATCGCGGCGGGCAGCTCCACCGCCGGGATCTGATCGATCAACTCCTTGGCCTGCCGGCGCAGGAGCTCGCCCGGCCCCTCGCCCGTCGCGGCCGGCCGCTCCAGCACCACGTCGCTCTCCTCGGGCGCCTCGACCTTGCCCCACGGCGCCGGCTCGGCCGGCTCGATCTGCTCGCGCTCGACCCACACCTGCATGTGCCAGTGGAGCAGCCCGGCGCGGAAGGAGAACCAGCGCTCGCGCTCGGCGGGGTAGTTCAGCAGCACGTCCTTGAAGCGGCGGAAGGCGCCCTTGCCGTCGATGGAGATCACCAGCCGCTCGCGCAGCGCCTCGTCCTCGACGGACACCACGAAGCGCTCCATCCACCGGTACTGTTCGCGAGAGGCCGCCGGCTCGATGCGGATGAAGCCCTCGCCGCCCTGGATCACGCGGGAGCGGAGCTCGGCGGCCTCGGGCTGGCCTTCGACGATCGTCACCACCTCGCCGGTCTTCGCGTTGACGAAGCTCTCGGTGTCGGGCGAGTTGCGCTCGAAGGCGGTCTCCAGCTCGGTCCAGCGGATTGGAACGGTGCGCATCCGGATTGCTCTCTCCGACAGCCTCGAGGGGCCGCCTGCTCGTCCAACGGATTCACCAAAGCGTATGTCCCGAGGGAACCGCTTTCAAGAGGGAATCCGATCCCTTCCTTGACAGCTTGCGTCGGCCCACTAAAATGGAGTGCTTTTCTCCGTGGCTCCCTTCGCGCGGATCACCGTCTCAGGAGGTTTCATTTGGCTCGCGTCACCGTCGAAGATTGCCTCGAGCAGGTCGGCAACCGCTTCGCCCTCACCATCCTCGCCGCCGAGCGCGCGCGGCAGCTCGCGAAGGGCGCGCGGCCGCTGGTGCGCTGCGACAACAAGCCGGCCGTCACCGCGCTGCGCGAGATCGCCGAGGGCAAGGTGAAGTTCGATGGCGACGTGAGGGAGAAGGTGGAGGAGCACCTCCGCGAGACGCGGGCGCGCGGCATCGCCGACCACCTCGCGCAGAAGGCCGCCGCGCAGAAGTAGTCCCGGCGAGCGACCGACGGGAGCGAGGAATGCGGCCGCAGGCTCCGCCGAGGACCGCATCCGGTAGAAGATGACGGCGGGGCGCCTCGACCGCCTGCTGTACGCGCTGGTCGCGCGCTCCGCCACCGGGGCGATCGCCGTCGAGCTTCCGGACGCGCGAAAGGCGCGCATCGAGCTTTTGCGGGGCTTCGTCCACGCGCTCGCCGGCTTTCACGGGGCGGAGGCGCGCCCCGAGGAGGGCCTGCGCTGGCTGCTGAAGTCGGCACGCGGCGAGGCGCGCTTCGTGGCCGGCGTGGCCGGCGAGGGTCGCGGCCGCGTCACGCCCTTCCACCCCGCGGGGGTCGTCCGCAACCACGTCGAAGCGGAGCTGGGTCCAGGCGCCGGCCTGTCGCTGCGGGGGCGCGCCGGCGGCGAGCGGATCCGGCTCGTGCTGGCGCCGCACCCGAGCTGCCTCGGGCCCGACGAGAAAAGGCTCTGCGCCTTGCTGGCGGCGCCGCGCACCATGGCGGAGCTCGACGGCGCGGGCGTCGCCACGCCGCTGCGTGTCGAGCGGTTCCTCGCGTTCCTCGACGGCGTCGGAGCGCTCGCGCTCGGCCCGTCGCTGCGTGCGCGGCTCGGCCTTCACGAGGGCGCCGCGCTCGAGGAGGTGCGCCGCGCCTACAAGCGCCAGGCGCGCGACCTCCACCCCGATCTCCACCCGCACGCCAGCGCCGTCGAGCGGCGCGCGATGGAGGCGCGCCTGGCCGAGCTCACCGCTGCGTGGCGGGCGCTCCTCGACGCGCCGATGGCGCGCTGATACGCTCCGCGCGCAACACGGGGCCTGCTGTGGGGAGCGCGGTGAGCGATGCGAACGATGGCCGAGCTGGTTTCGAAGCGAAGCGAGATGCTGCAGGTCGTCTGCTTCCTCCTCGACGGGGACGAGTACGGCGTCCCGATCGCCGAGGTGAAGGAGACCATCGCGCTGCGGCCGCTGACCCCGCTCCCGCTGGTGCCCGATTTCATCGCGGGCGTCATCAACCTGCGCGGCGAGGTGGTGGCGGTGCTCGACCTCGGCCGGCTGCTCGGCCTGCCGTCGCGGATGCGGCGCGCCGCGTTCGGACCCGACGCGCGGATCGTGATCCTGCGGGTGACCAGCGGCGGGCGCCCCGCCTCGGCCGGGCTGCTCGTCGACCGCCTTTCCGAGGTGCGCCACCTCGATGGCGAGGCGCTCCGGCCACCCCCGGCGACCGCCCCGGGTGAGGCCGCGGCGCTGGTGCGCGGGGTGGCCCGCGTCGACGATCGTCCGCTCGCGGTGCTCGACCTCGGCCGCGCCTTCGACTCCGAGCGGATCCTCCGGTTCCGGCGCCGCGCGTGAAGGAGAATGCCCCCGCCATGAAGCTGCGCATCGGCCTCAAGTGGAAGATCTTCGCCGGGGCGACCCTCCTCTCGCTGTCGATCGTCGGCGCGTCGATCGTCCACACCAACCGCGTCATCGAGCGGGCCTCGGCGCGCCAAGGCGAGCTCGACGCGATCTACCGGCGCTACCAGGCCTACCAGCGCATCGTCTCCGATGGCTACGCGGCGACGATCGACGCCTGGGCGATCTCCTCGCAGGAGCTGGTCAAGGCGATGGCGCGCGGCGACGACGAGGCGGCCGGCCCGCTCATCCACCGCGTGACGCGCTCGCTCGAGGAGGACCTCCGGCCCGACTTCGTGGTGGTGGTGGACAAGCACGGTTGCACCACGGTCGTCCCCGACGGCGGCCCGCTCTCGCGCGAGGACGTGGCCTCGATGCGGCTGTTCGCCGACCTTCACAACCGCGCGAAGATCAAGAACGCTCTGCTGAACCACAACGGCGTCGCCTTCGTCGTCAACGGCGCGCCGGTGCTCTCGGGCGACGAGAACGTCGGCTCGATCGTCATCGGGCGCAAGCTCGGGCGCTACTTCGACGAGTTCAAGGCGCAGTCCGACACCGACGAGAAGCGGCAGGTCGATCTCGGGCTCATCGGCAACGGCGGCACCACCCTCGCCGCTTCGCTCCACGCCGGCGACTGGGACGACCTCGCGCGCGCGGTGCAGCGCAACCCGCGCGAGACGGACTGGGACGGCTCGGAGCACATCGAGGTGCTGCGCCTGCCCGACGGGCTGCACGACTTCGCCTCGGCGGTGCGCAACGGCTACGACGGCGCGCTCCCCGGCACCGTCGGCACGCTCTACGTGCTGCGCAACCGCACCGATCACGCGGAGCGCCTCGCGCGGCTGCTCCACGACAACCTCGTCGTCGGCGCGCTCGCCGTGCTGTTCTCCTTCGTCGCCAGCTTCGCCCTCGCCATGGGCGTCGCGCGGCCGATCCGACGCCTCGTCGTCGCCACCGAGGAGATCGCGCACGGGCACGGCGATCTCACCAAGCGCGTCGAGGACAACGTGTGCGTGCGCAGGAGCGACGAGATCGGCGACCTCGCGCACAACCTCAACGCGATGCTCGGCAACCTGCAGCACCTCGCCTCGGGGGTGCAGCAGGCCTCGCTCCAGGTGGGCGCCTCGTCGGCCGAGATCTCCGCGGCGTCGAAACAGATGCTCGCCGGCGCGAAGGACCAGGCGGTGAAGATCGAGTCGTCGACGGCGGCGGTCACGGAGCTGTCGTCGTCGATCCAGCAGGTCGCGGACAACGCGATGCAGGCCGGGCGCGTCGCCAAGGAGTCGGGCGATCAGGTGCAGGCGGCGATCGACGGCATGGCGCGCATCCGCGCCACCGTCGACGATGCGGCCGGGAAGATCCTGGATCTGGGCGAGTCGGGCAAGCGCATCGGGAACATCGTGGAGGTGATCCGCCAGATCTCCGAGCAGACCACGCTGCTCGCCCTGAACGCGTCGATCGAGGCGGCGCACGCCGGCGAGCAGGGGCGCGGCTTCGCGGTGGTGGCGAACGAGGTGTCGTCGCTGGCGCGGCGCGTGGGGCAGTCGGCGAAGGACATCGAGGACCTCATCGCCACCATCAAGGACCAGACCGCGCAGGCGGTGACCTCGATGCAGAGCGGCAAGCAGGAGGTCGAGGGCGGCACGCACCTCGTCCACCACACCCTCACTTCGCTGAAGCAGATCGTCGAGGTGGTGCAGGACACGGCGACGGCGGTGCAGGAGCAGGCGGTGGTGTCCGACGAGATCGCCCGCAACATGGACGCGGTGCAGAAGATCGCGCAGGAGGTGCTCGCCTCGTCGGAGGAGGCGGTGGTGCAGGGCGAGACGCTGCACACGCTGGCCGGCGCGCTCGAGGAGTCGGTGCGCGGCTTCCGGCTCGACGAGGACGGGCGACGGGGCGCGGCGCCGCTCGCCGGCGACGGGCGCTTGCCGCCGCAGCCCCCGACGCAGCCGCAGCTGCCGGCGATCGACCGCCGGAAGACGGCGCGCGGGTAGGAGCCGGCGTCGATGTCCGACGCGCTCTCGGCGATCGCGCGACGCGTGGTCGCCTTCGCGGGGCTCGATCCGCCGGGCTGGGTGCTGGAGGCGCGCGCCCGCGAGCGCGCCGACCGCGCCGGCGTGGACCTCGACGGCTACCCGGCGCTCCTCGACGACGAGGACGAGCTGCGGGCGCTCGCCGAGGCGCTCCGGGTGGGCGAGACGCGCTTCTTCCGCCACCGGGCCCACATCGCGGCGTTGCGACGGACGGTGCTCCCCGAGCGCGCCCGCGCCGCGCTCAGGGCCCGATCAGGAATAACCTGCTCAATCTCACCGTCGATCCATCCCGACCGGCCCACTTCTCGGCCTTCGGCCTCCCCATCCTTCGGTGGGGCCCCAGGCTCGTCGGTCACTTGCAGAGAGCAAGCTCCCTCCTCGCGCCTCGCCGGATCGGGCGCCTCGACCGCCGAGAATGACGACATTATTTCGGCCGGGCGCCTTACCGACGGCCGGCGCGAGCCGCTGCTGCGCGCGTGGAGCGCCGGCTGCGCGACGGGCGAGGAGGCCTGGTCGCTCGCCGCGCTGTGCGCCGAGGCGGTCGGCGACGAGGGCTTCGAGGTGCTGGCGACCGACCTCTCCGCGCCCGCGCTGGCCGCCTCGCGCGCCGGCCGCTACCCGCGCCGCGCCCTCGACGGGGCGCCGCCCGAGCTGCGCGCGCGCTTCTTCGTCGGCGACGGCGAGACGGTGGAGCCGGCGCCGGCGCTGCGGGCGCACGTGCGCTTCGAGCAGCGCAACCTGCTCGAGGGGCCCTACCCGCGCCGCCTCGACCTCATCCTCTGCCGCAACGTGCTCATCTACTTCGAGCCGGCCCGCCGCGCCGCGGTGGTGGAGCGCCTCGCCGCCAGCCTCGTCGAGGGGGGCTACCTCTTCCTCGGCTACGCCGAGACGCTGCGCGAGCGCGGCGACCTCTTCGAGTCGCTGCGCGACGAGAGCGGGGCGGTGATCTTCCGGCGACGGACGCCACACGCAGGGGGGACGGGCGATCCGGAGACGAGGGACGCGTATCTTCCTTCTTCGCCCCGCCTGCCTCGAAGACCAATCGACCCGGCTGCCGGCGAAGAAAGGAACTCCCGCCCCCCCAGACGGTCGAAGACGTCCGCCGCGACTGAGTCCGCTGCAGGCGAGCGAACGGCGATTCCATCCGTGGGTGATTCGACGACCTCCGTCGTCCGCCTCTCCGGCGAGTACGGCCCCGACGATCTCGATCGCCTCACGCGCGAGTTGACCCCGCTCGTTTCGGGCGCCGCGCACCGCCTCGACCTCGACGGCGCGACCTTCCTCGGCGCGGAGGCGGCGCGCGTGCTGGCGCGGGTCGCCGAGGCCGCGCACGGTCGCATCACGGTGCGCGCTCGCCGGGAGCCGGTACGCCGCTGGCTGGCCGCCCACGGGCTCGGCGCGCGCTTCGCCCTCGACGAGGAGCGCGATGGGTAGCGCGGCCGACGGCGGCGCGCTCGTCGCGGCGTTCCTCGCCGACGCCGGACCGCGCCTCGATCGCCTCGCCACGCTCCTCGCGGCGCCGCCCGATCGCGCGGACGCCGAGAGCGCCGCGGGCGAGCTGTTCGCGCTGCGCACCGGCGCGCACCTCCTCGGCGTCGCGCCGGTGGCGCTGCTGGCCGGCGCGATGGAGGGCGCGCTCGATCGCCTCGCCGCGGGTGAGTCGAGCGAGCCGCTTGCGGCGCCGCTCGCGCAGGCGGCCGCCGCGCTTCGCCACGCCCTCGACGAGCTGGGCCGCGCCGGCGCCTCGGGACCCACGCTCCTGGCCGAGCCGCTCGAGGCCGCGGCGCGCGCCCCCGCCGGCGGCGGTCCCGCTCTCGCCGTCGCCTCGCCCCCCGACGGCGCCCCCGCCCCCG
>JAJXSP010000164.1 GCA_021784515.1 Myxococcales bacterium
CGCCGCCGCTCGCGCCGTCGCTGCCGTCGCTGCCCGGCTCACCGGCGGCTCCCTGCGCGCCGCGACTGATCAGGTGGAAGGCGGGCAGGTCGCGCTCATCGACGATCGCGACGTACGAGCCCGCGGGAACGGAGACCGTGAAGATCCAGCGCGCCGGATCGCGGTGGTCGACGGAGACGAAGAGGGTGGGCCCGTTCGCGCCGGGCGTCGGGCCGGGGAAGATCACGTCGGCGGGGCGCTCGAACCAGAGGCGCCACGCGAAGTCGAGCAGGTGGCGCCCGCCGACGCTGACGGGCAGCACGAAGCGATCGCGCATCGCGGTGAGCGCGAGCGCCTCGCGCGACCAGATGTGCTCGACGAAGTGGAACGCGCCGCGCCGGTCGAGGAAGGCGACCGGGTTCTCGAGCTTCACGTCCTCCTCGGCGATGCACGGCGTCGGATCGAGCTCCTTCGCCGAGCCGCACAGCGTGACGGGGCGCGAGATGCCCGCGGCCTCGACCATCAGCGCGCCGCGCAGCCGCAGCTCGGGCAGCACCGAGATGCCCGGCGCGTCGCCGGCGTACCCGAGGAGCGTCGCGGTACGCTGGAAGACCTGCTGCCGCACGAGCACGCCGCGCATCGGCACCTTGCGCTCGTCGAGCCAGCCGCGCGCCGCCGGGTGCTCGGCGATCGCGATCGGGTTGTCGCCGCGCTCCATGACGCGCGCCTCGACGTCCGCCGCGTGATCGCGCACCTCGGAAAACCGCGACGCGGCGATGTGGATCCGGATCACGTGGCGCTTCGCCTGGTCGCGCAGCGGCGCCGTCGGCAGCCGCAGCGCGAAGCGGCGCAGCAGCCTCTCGTCGCGCGCCTCGAACAGCCGGTCCATCGTCGCCGTGTCGACGGGACGGCCCAGCCACCGGCCGTGCTCGATGTCGACGGCGTCGACGAGGCGTTCGCCGAAATCGGTCGCGATCGGTCCGAGCCGGTGCTTCGCGAGCGCGCGGCGCAGGTCGCCGACCAGCTCTTCCTCGACGGCGGGGTGGGCGTCGAAGCCGTTCTTGCGATGGAGGTAGAAGCGCTCCATCGCGCCGAGCCGCGCCTGCAGCGCGGGTGATTTTTCGAGGTCGCCGTTCCGGAGCAGCTTGCGGTAGCCGCGGCCGACCTCGTCGACGAGCGACGACGCGGTGTCGCTCGGCGTGCTGCGGAGCATCGCGAAGGCGCAGCGGCGCCACAGCACGGGATCGATCGCGCCGTCGGTGAGGCCGCGCACGAGCGCCTTGCGCACCGGCTCGTCGACGGCGCGGATGTGCGCCCCGCGCGACGTCAGGTCGCACACTCCGGGCGTGGCGTCGCGCTGGTCGAGGTAGGCGACCAGCGCGGGCGCCGAGCCGTACGCGACGAGCTGCGAGCGCGTCATCGGCAGCGCGAACGTCTGGGCGCAGCCTCCGAGCGCGAGCGCGCACAGGCAAGGGACGATCGCGCGCGCCGGCCTCATCGTCGTCACCGCGCTACGCCGGGACCGGCACTCGCTCGAGCAGGTCCGCGATCACCCGCTCCGCCTCCTCGCGCGACCGCCCGAGCGCCTCGCCGCCGCCGCCGCCGATCACCACGCGGTGGGCCAGCGACGGGAGCGCGAGGTCCTTCAGATCGTCGGGGACGCAGTACTCGCGGCCGAGGGTGAGAGCGCGCGCCTGGGCGGCGCGGTACCACGCCTGGAAGCCGCGCGTGGAGACGCCGAGCGCGAGGAACGGCGAGCGCCGCGTCTCGGCGACCACCTTCGCGGCGTAGTCGACCAGCGCCTCATCCACGCGCACCTGCGCCGCCGCGCGCTGGATCGCCTCGACGTCCGCCGGCGCCACCGCCGGCTCCAGCTCCTCGACGGGATCGTGATCGCCCAGCGTGGTCACCACGCGGCGCTCCGAGGCAGGATCGGGGTAGCCCATCCGGATGCGCAGGAGGAAGCGGTCCATCTGCGACTCGGGCAGCGGGTAGGTCCCGAAGTGCTCGAGCGGGTTCTGCGTCGCGATGACGAGGAACGGCTGCTCGAGCGCGTAGGTCTTGTTGTCGAGCGAGACGCGCCCCTCGCTCATCGCCTCGAGGAGCGACGACTGCGTGCGCGGCGTGGTTCGGTTGATCTCGTCGGCGAGGACGACGTTGGCGAAGATCGGGCCGGGCTTGAACTCGAAACGACCACCGTTGTGGGGGTCGGGCTGCCACACCGAGACGCCGAGGATGTCCGAGGGCAAAAGGTCGCTCGTGAACTGGATGCGGCGGAAGGCGCCGCCGATCGAGCGGGCCAGCGCGCGCGCGAGCGTGGTCTTGCCGACGCCGGGGACGTCCTCGATCAGAAGGTGCCCGCGGGCGGCCAGCGCGCACAGCGCGAGCCGCACCACCTCGGGCTTGCCATGGATGACCCGCGCGACGCTGGCCTCGAGACGCTGCAACGCCACGCGGGCGTCGCGGCGCCCCACCTCGACGGGCACGGGTGCGGACATGCGAACGCCGACTATATCACCGTCACCGATCGGTGCGGTACTCCGCCCCGCTCACGGCCGCGGCGGCGCCCAGCATCGACAGCCCGCCGAAGGCGACGAGCGCCAGCGCCGAGCCCCACAGCGGCACCTGCCAATCGGAGCCGAGGAGCACCTTCCCGGCGTTGAACGCGGCGAGGTTGCGCAGGTGCCAGGTCACGGTGAGCAGCTTGAAGAAAGGCACGAAGCTGAAGATCCACTCGATGAGCAGCACGTAGCCCACCGCGCCCATGAACGGCGAGCGCGTGAACCACGATCCGACGAGCGAGGTGATGGCGGAAAACACGATCACCCCGACGAGCGACACGCCGAGCGCGCGCGCGAAGGGGCCGAGGCCGGCGACGAAGTCGTCGCCGCCGCCGCGCAGGCTGGCCACCGCGTAGGTCGCCGCGAGCGAGATCGTGAATCCGACGAGCAGCGGCCCGGTGAAGGCGACGAACTTGCCGAGCACCATCGCTACGCGCGGGGCGGGGCGCGCGAAGATGAAGGTGAAGGTGCGGCTCTCGATCTCCTCGGAGACGATCGCCGAGGCGCCGAGCGCCGGCAGGAACGGCACGAGGAAGCGGAAGTACAACTCGAGGACGTAGTCGAACGGCGCGCGGTCGAAGCCGAGCGCGACCGCGGCGGTGGCGACGGGCAGCGCGAGCAGGATCGCGAGCGCATAGCGCAGGCGCCCGCGCGAAAGCCGCGTCCAGTGCATGCGGCGATAGGTGCCGACGGCCTGCATCAGCGACGGGACGGCGATCGACTCGTTCATCGGTTCTGGACTCCCGCCTGCGCCTGCTTCTCTTCGGTGAGGTAGCGGAACACCGCGGCGAGGTTGTTGTCGGGCGAGGTGAGCGAGGCGATCTTCACGCCCGCCTTGCGCGCCGCCGCCGGGATGAGCGGGTAGCAGGCGTCGGGCTGGCGCGTCTCGACGAGCACCGTGCGAGCATCCATCGCGTCGAAGCCGATCCCGAGCACCGCCTGGTCGGCGACGAGCGCCGTCGCCAGCGCGCGCGGCTCGTCGCACGCCACACGGATCTGGTGCGGGTGGCGGTCGATCATCTCGCGGATCTCGTAGACGTTGCCGTCGGCGAGCACCTGCCCCTTGTGGATGAGGACGATCTCGCTCGTCATCGCCTCGATCTCGTGCAGCACGTGCGACGAGACGATCACGCAGCGCCCGTCCTTGCCGAGGCGCTTGATGATCTCGATGACGCGCACACGCGCGAGCGGGTCGCAGCCGGTGAGCGGCTCGTCGAGGAAGATCACCTGCGGGTCGTGCGCGAACGCCTGCGCCAGCTTGGCCCGCTGCCGCATCCCCTTCGAGTACTCGCCCATGCGCCGGTCCTGCGCGGCGGCGAGGTCCATGTCGGCGAGCGCCCTTGTCGCCCGCTCGCGCGCCTCGTCGGGCGAGAAGCCGGAAAGCTCGGTCATGAAGGCGACGAACTCGAGGCCGGTGAGGTCCTCGTACACGCCCTCGTGCTCGGGGCAATAGCCGATGCGGCGGAGCAGCGCGCGGTTGTCCCACACACGCTCGCCCAGCACCTCGACGGTGCCCTTCGACGGGCGCAGCTGCCCCGTCATCAGCTTCATCAGCGTCGACTTGCCGGCGCCGTTCGGGCCGAGCAGCCCGAGGATGCCGGGGCCGATCTCGAGGGTGAGGTCGTTGCAGCCGACGATCTGCCCGTACCACCTCGAGGCGTGTTGCGCGCGCACCATCACGTTCTCGACGTGGCGCACGTCGTCCTTCGCCGTCGGGCGCTCGTTCTTCGCGCTCATCCGGCCACCACCTCGGCGGTGGCGAGCCGCGCGCGCAGGAGCGCGATCGACGAGACCACCATCACCACCATCACGGCCACCGCCGCGGGCCACGGCAGCGGTCGATCGCCGTCGGCGAAGTGGTACGAGAAGATCACCGCGCCGACCGACTCGAGCTGCGCCGGCACCGAGAGCAGCGCCGGCCACGGGCTGCGGAACATCCACACGAACACGTCGCCGATGACCCACGGCAGCAGGAACAGCCCGGCGAACGCCGCCTGCGCGTAGCCGCGCCCCTTCGACAGCGACGAGAGCGCGACCACCGGCACGCCGAGCACGAGCGCCTCGAGCGTCCCGAGCGCGAGCGCGCGCGGCAGGTGCCAGAGCTGCCGCGTGAGATCGGCGCCGTCGTGCGAGAGCGCGATGCGCACGATCGCCAGCAGCACCGCCGGGACGAGCGACACGAAGGCCACCAGCAGCACCACGGCGAGCACCTTGCCGACGAGGTACTGCTCCCGCGACAGCGGCCGCGAGAAGTAGAACTGGAAGGCGTTGTTGCGGCTGTCGTCGGCGATCGCGCCGCCGCCGGCGAACATCGCCATCAGGAACGCCTGCAGCGGCACGCCGTACCACTTCGCGAGGAAGAGGAAGACGTACTGCCCGGGATCGACGACGCCCTCGCTGCCCTGCAGGTCGGGCGTCGACTGCACGAAGCCGTACGCCTTGAAGAAGATCAGCGCCGCCCACACCAGCACCGGGAAGCCGGAGATGATGAGGATGGAGAGCACCCACGCCTGCTTCGCCGTCATGCGCAGCGTGTGGCGCAGCACCACCGTCCAGCGTCCGGCGAGGGGCGTGTGCGCGCCCTCGTAGGGCTTGTAGCCGCGGTCGCGTAGGCTCATGTCTGGTCTCTCTATCCGCCCGCGGCGGCCTGCTTTTTCGCCTGCGCCTCGTTGACCACCCGCACGAACGCCGCCTCGAGGGTGAGGCGCCGCGGCGCGAGGTGCCGCACCTGAAGCTTCGCCTCCTCGGCGGCGGCGAAGACCAGATCGGAGCCGGCGCCGTCGGGCAGCGCCACGACGAGCGCCGCGCCGTCGGGGGTGACGCGGCAGCCCTTGCCCGCGAGCGCCGTCGCCAGCTTCTCGGCGCCCTCCTTCACCCGCACCTCGAGCGTCTCCTCGCCGTCGCTCCTGCGCAGCGCCTCGATGGTGCCGGCGTAGTAGACCTCGCCCTGGTGCAGCAGGATCGCGCGCTCGCAGAGGTACTCCACGTCGGGCAGGAGGTGCGACGAGAGGAGGATCGCGCAGCCGCGCCGCTCGGGGAGCGCCTTGATCAGCGCCAGCATCTCGTCGCGCCCCGCCGGGTCGAGGCCGTTGGTCGGCTCGTCGAGCAGCAGCAGCTCGGGGTCGTGCACCAGCGCCTGCGCCAGCTTCACGCGCTGCTTCATTCCCGTCGAGTAGCCGTCGATCTTCTGGTAGCGCTTGTCGCCCAGGCCGCAGAACTCGAGGATGGCGTGCGTGCGTGACATCGCCTCGGCGCGCGGCAGCCCCGACAGCTCCGCCCCGTAGGCGCAGTACTCGACGGCGTTCATGCCGGGCAGGTAGTTGTCCTTCTCGGGCATGTAGCCGACGCGGGCGCGCACCTCGCGCGGGCGGGCGCGCACGTCCACGCCGAACACGCGGGCGTTGCCCTCGAAGTCGAGCAGCCCGAGCAGCACCTTGAGCATCGTGGACTTGCCGGCGCCGTTCGGTCCGAGCAGCCCGAAGGTGCCGCCCGGGACGGCGAACGTCAGCCCCTTGAGCGCGTGGTAGGCGCCGTAGTGCTTGTGGACGTTGTCGAGGTCGAGCAGGTCGGTGTCGTTGGCCAAAGCGGGCCTCAGCTGCACGTTCAGGGAGCGGGAAACGGCGCGCGCACCGACGGGAGCGCGTCGGCTGCCGTCAACGCGTCGCGGGGCGCTTATAGCACGTCAGGGTCGGGCGTAGATGCGCGCCGGCACCACGCCCGCGTTCACCATGCCGAGGGCGCGCGCCGCGGCGAAACTGACGTCGATGATGCGCCCTCGCCCGTACGGCCCGCGGTCGTTCACGCGCACCGTCACGCGCCGCCCGTTGCGCAGGTTCTCGACGACGACGAGGGTGTTGAAGGGCAGCCGCCGGTGGGCCGCGGTGAACGCGTGCATGTCGAAGCGCTCGCCCGAAGCGGTCGGCCCGCCCTGCGCCTCGCGGCCGTACCAGGACGCGAGCCCCTCCTCGACGAACGGCTGGCCCGCGACGACCGGGCGCGTGGTGGCGCAGCCGGCGACGAGGGCGGCGAGCGCCAGGAAATAAGGTGCAAGCCTGGTCATGAGATCGCATCACCGCTGCGCCGCGCCGGCCTTCGCCTGCTCGATCGCCCCGCCGCGGAGCTGGTGGCCCGTCGGGCCGTCGCCGAGCGCGGCGCGCCGCTTCGCGCCATGGGTGGGGCCGAGCACGTCACGCAGGTAGGCCTCGAACTGGAACGTGTCGGAGTGCTCGCGGGTGTGGCAGCGCTTGCAATCGCTCTCGACGGGGACGCGCAGGTGCTGCTTGCGCGGCGCGGCGGCGTGGAGCGACGCGGGCCCGTGGCACACCTCGCACTGCACCGCCTCGAGCTTGTCCACGTGGGCCATCGCCGAGCCGCCCGCCTCTCCGTAGCCGGTGACGTGGCACTTGATGCAGTCGTAGCTCCATTGCTTGTTGACGTCGACGAGCGTCTTCCACGCCTGCGCGTGCACGGTGGTCTTCCACTGCTCGACCTGCTTCGGGTGGCACAGCTCGCAGTCCTCGGCGCCGAGGTAGCGCGCCTCGCCCGGTGCCGCCGGCGGCACGGGCACCTTCTCTCCGGCGGTGCGGTTGAGCTCGCCCGCCTCGGCGTCGAGCTTCTTCATCGCCGTCGCCAGCGCTGGGTCGCGGGGCAGGGCGCGCCGGATCGGCACCAGCGTTGCCGTCGCGAAGGAGGCGCCCGCGGGTGGCTCGCTCGCCGGGGCGCGTAGGGCGTCGCGCGCCTTGGCCAGCTCGGCGAGCCGCGCCCGCTGCGACGACACGAACGCCGGGTCGGCCGACGGATCCTTCACCAGCCGCGCCAGCACCAGCTCGGCGTCTTTGACCTTGCGGCCCAGCTTCTCCAGGTCGCGCGCGCGTCCTTCGGCGCTCGCCACGAGCTTCGTCGAGACCACGCCACCGACGACGTGAAGCTCGACCTTCGCCACCCGCTGCCCCTCGATCGCCGGCTGCACGACGATCGTGTCGCCCAGCTGCTCGGCCTCGGCGCCGTCGCCGCTGTCGGAGTCGGCCGCCTCGCCGGCGACGACGATCGACAGCCCGGGCACGCTCCGCGCGAGCCGCCGCGCCTCGGGCCGCGGGAGGTGCGCGAGCGCCACGATCACCTGCGCCCCGCCGGCCGAGAGCGCCGCCACCTCGCGCGTCGCAGCGGCCACCGGATCGCTCGCCGTCACCTTGTCCCCGGCCCTGGCGGGGTCGAGCAGGCCGAACACGCCCACCTTCACGCCGCCGACGTCGCGCAGCGCGCCCCCGGCGACCGTGAAGCCGGCCGTCGGGGCGACCGTGCAGTTCGAGCACAGCCGCGGCGTCGACGGGACGCCGGCGCTGAGATCCTCGTCGCCGAGCCCGACCGCCGCGCCCAGCCCCTGCCATGCCTGCTCGAGGAACCGCGCCTTCAGCTCGGCCTGCGCCTGTTCGCTCGCCTTGACCGGCTCGCTCTTGTAGCGGAGGCCGCCCGCGTCGACGAGGAGCACGCCGCCGCGCGCCTTCGCCTCCGTCACCAGCGACGCCACGCGCGCCACGTCGCCGAGCGGGTCGCTCTGGCAGCCGCAGGGCTCGGGCGTGCCCCGCACCTCGGAGGTCGCGAGGATGGTGAGCACGCGCGGCGCGGGGCTCGCGGCGGCGGGGGCGGGGTGCGCGGGCGAGGCGCACCCGAGCGCGAGCGCGAGCGACAGCAGGGCGAAGCGGCGCATCGGCAGTTGGTGCCACATCCCGCGACCGGCGGCAAATCTCGTCGCCCTCCCTGCGCGCGAAGGTGGTCGCGCTCGATCCAGGCATACGCGGTCGCGACGCTTGACACCACCCGCCCTCATCCGTAGAGTACCCCACCTTTCAGGAGGCACGGTTTCCCATGGCGGTTCACCTCAGGCTCGCGCGGCTCGGCGGCAAGAAGACCCCCTTCTATCGCGTCGTCGCCACCGACTCGCGCTCCCCCCGCGACGGGCGCTTCATCGAGCACATCGGCATCTACGATCCGACGGCCAGCCCGAAGCAGATCAAGTTCGACGACGAGCGGCTGGCGCACTGGCTGTCGGTCGGCGCGGTCCCGTCGGCGACGGTCGGCGAGCTGATCAAGGTCGTGCGCAAGGCCAAGGCGGCGCAGCAGTAAGCTCGCGCGTTCCGAGGCGGACATGAGCGACGACGGCAGCACCGGACCTTCGATGACGGACCTCATCGCGTACCTCGCCAAGGCGCTGGTCGATCGGCCGGACGAGGTGGAGGTGGAGTCCTTCGACGAGGACGACGCCGAGGTGATCGAGCTCACCGTGGCGCGCGAGGACCTCGGCAAGGTGATCGGCAAGCAGGGGCGTACCGCGCGTGCCCTGCGCACCGTGCTCTCGGCCGCCTCCACGAGGCAGCACAGGCGCGCGGTGCTCGAGATCCTCGAATAGCGCTTCCCGCACCTCCCTTCCGTGGACAACCCGCTGGTGGAGATCGGCTACGTGGCCCGCGCCCACGGCGTGCGCGGGCAGCTGCGCGTGCAAGGCGCCGGCTCCGACGCGCTGGAGCGCCTCGAGCGCGTGCTGCTCGACGGTGAGGCCGCGCCGCGCCGGATCGAGGCGGTGGAGGCGATCGACCGCGCGTACCTGATCAAGCTGGAGGGGATCGCCGATCGCACCGCGGCCGAGGCGCTCCGCGGCCGCACGCTCCTGGCCCCGCGCGCCGATCTGCCGCCGCCCTCCGAGGACGAGATCTACGTCGCCGATCTCGTGGGCTGCGCCGTCGAGGACAGCGCCGGCACGCCGCTCGGCACGGTGCGCGAGGTGACCGACAACGGCGCCCACGACCTGCTGGTGATCACGCGCCCCGACGGGCGCGAGGCGATGGTGCCGCTGGTCGAGCCGATCGTGCTCTCGGTGGACGTCGAGGCGCGCCGGATCGTGTGCGACCCGCCCGAAGGGCTGCTCGACCTGTGACGCCTGTGACGATGGAGTTCGAGGTCGTCACCATCTTCCCCGAGCTGTTCCCGTCGGTGCTCGGGGCGTCGCTGCTCGGCAAGGCGATCGAGCGCGGCCTGGTGCGGGTGCATTTGACCGACCCGCGTGACTTCGCGCCCGGCCGCCACCGCAGCGTCGACGACGCGCCCTACGGCGGCGGCAGCGGCATGGTGATGCGCCCCGATCCGCTGGTGGCGGCGATCGAGGCGTGCGAGGCCGCCCGTGGTGCGGTGCACAAAATCCTCCTCGGCCCCGCGGGCGCGCCCCTCGACCAGGCGGCGGTGAATCGGCTTGCTGCAATGCAGCGCGTGCTCCTCGTCTGCGGCCGCTACGAGGGCTACGACGAGCGCGTGCGCGCCTTCGTGGACGAGGAGCTGTCGCTCGGCGACTTCGTGCTGACCGGCGGCGAGATCGCCGCGCTGGCGGTGATCGACGCGGTGGCGCGCCTCCAGCCCGGCGTGCTCGGCAACGCGGAGTCGCCCGTCGAGGAGTCGTTCGCCGAGCCGCTGCTCGAGCACCCGCAGTACACGCGCCCGCCCGAGTTCCGCGGCCTCCGCGTGCCCGAGGTGCTGCTGTCGGGCGACCACGCGCGGATCCGCCGCTGGCGCCGCCGCGAGGCGCTCCGCCGCACCCGCGCGCGCCGCCCCGACCTCCTCGCGCGCCACGCGCTCACCGACGAGGACAGCGCGCTCCTCGACGAGCGGGACGAACCATGAGCGCGCCGTCGGAGATCGCCGCCCGCTCCTGGGTCGCGCTGGTGCACCACCCCGTCTACGACAAGAACGGGCGCGTGATCACCACCGCCATCACCAACCTCGACATCCACGACCTCGCGCGCTCGAGCCGCACCTACGGCCTCGCCGGCTACCACCTCGTCACGCCCGTCGCCGCGCAGCGCGAGCTGGCGAGCCGCATCATGGCCCACTGGCGCTCCGGCGAGGGCGCGGCGATGAACGACTTCCGCCGCCAGGCGCTCGCGCCCGTCGAGGTGGTCCCCTCGCTCGACGACTCGATCGCCGCCGTGGCGGCGGCCGCGGGCTCGCCCCCGCTCCTCGTCGCCACGAGCGCCCGGCGCGGCCCGCGCACCGTCGGCTACGACGACCTGCTGGCGGACCCGGAGCTGCCGGCGCGGCCTCTGCTGATCCTCTTCGGAACCGGATGGGGGCTTGCGGATCAGGTCATGGATCGGGTAGATCGTGTCCTCGCCCCGATCCAGGGGGCTGCGGATTATAACCACCTGTCGGTCCGTTCGGCGGCGGCGATCACACTCGATCGCCTCTTTGGAGATCGGACGTAGTCAACAACCAGGAGCGCACGATGAGCGACGCCGTCCCCACGATTGCCTCGATCGAGGCCAAGCAGCAGCGCAAGAACCCGTTCCCCGACTTCCGCGTCGGCGACACCGTGCGCGTGCACGTGCTGATCAAGGAGGGCGAGAAGGAACGCGCTCAGGTGTTCGAGGGCGTGGTGATGAAGAAGCACCACGGCGACGCGCGCGCGTCGTTCACCGTGCGCAAGGTGAGCTACGGCGTCGGCGTCGAGCGCATCTTCCCGATGCACACGCCGCGGATCGAGAAGGTCGAGGTGGTGTCGCACGGCCGCGTCCGCCGCGCCGCCCTCTACTACCTCCGCGATCGCGCGGGCAAGGCTGCCCGCATCCGCGAGCAGGACTAGCCCCGCCTTGGCTTCGCGGCGCGCCGTCGGTGACGAGGCGGAGCGCCGCGCCGCGAAGCACCTCGAAGCCCTCGGCTTCCGCATCCTCCATCGCAACTACACCTGCCGCGGCGGCGAGCTCGACCTCGTCTGCGAGGAGCGCGGCGTGCTGTGTTTCGTCGAGGTCCGCATGCGCTCGAGCGCGCGGCTCGGCAGCGCGCTCGAGACGATCGGCCCCGAGAAGCGCGGCCGCGTCGCCCGCGCCGCGCAGGTCTATCTCGTCCGGTCGGGAGACGTCGAGCGCGCCTGCCGCTTCGACGTGGTGACGATCGACGGCGACGGCCCGCCGCAGCTGTACCGCGACGCCTTCACGACCGATCCTTGACGGGAGGGCCGAGCGGCCCGATGGGGGAGGGGACCGAGGCTACTGCGCGCAGTTCGGGGTGGGGCTGGCGTTCGGGCAACCGGCGGGCGTAATCGGGTTGTTGTTCCCGTCGGCGTTGAAGCCGCAC
>JAJXSP010000165.1 GCA_021784515.1 Myxococcales bacterium
GCAGCCGCCCTGACCGTCTTCCACACGCTGGGGGGACGGTCTTTCGTTTCTTCGCGGGCGATCGGGCAAATTGGCCCTCGGGGCACGCGGGGCGAAGAAACAAAAGACGCGTCCCTCGTCTTTCGGACGTCGCGGGGGTCGCGGTCACCCGAGAGCCGCTCGACACCATGCCGCAGCCCTCCGCCACCATCCCGCAGTCCTCCGCCGGCCGGCCACAGCCTGCCTCCGGCCCCGCCCGACGCACGTTCGCGACGAGGCGAGACCCGGATCGGGCTCGTCAGGCAACAGCGAGGTCCGACGTGATGGGGGGATTGCTTCGGCGGGGCTTCAGGTGCTCGGCTTGCTGGCCGGGTCGGGCGTCGTTCCGCCGGCGGCGGCGGCAGCCGGTGTCGCCGGCTTGTCGGTCGGGGCGCGGTCGCTCTTGCGCTGCGAGTAGGGGATGGAGGGCAGGGCGCTCTCGGCCTGGTCGCGGAGCGACGGCCTCGCGCGGCGAGCGCACCTCGCTTTCCGGGAGCCTGCTCAGTACCTCACGCCCCGTTCCTTCGGCTTCGGCATCGTGCGTTTCCCTTCCCACCCGGCGATCCCATCCTTTGCCGCAGATCCCTGCGGCAGATTTGCCGCAGGGCCCACCGGGCGATGGGACGGCGAGCCGGCCCGGAAGTCAAAGCTTCGAATTGCGACGCCACCCCGCCACGCGCCCGCGCCGCGGGCGGCTGGCGCCGGAGCCCGGGACCGCCCGCCCGCCCGACGCGCGAGCCGCGCCCGGCCTCGCGGTGTGCGATAGGGCCGCGATGCAAAAGCGCCCCACCCGCGCCGCCGCGGAGCCCGAGTTCATCCACGTCCACGGCGCGCGTGAGCACAACCTGAAGGTCGACGAGCTGAAGGTGCCCAAGCGCCGGCTTGTGGTGTCCACGCTCGTAGGAAATTCCGGCTCCAGGCAGTCGCGGCGAGACCTCGACCCGGCGACGCGGCTCGCCGACATCGCCTTCGTCGTGCGCGACGAGTGGCAGGACCGCGGCGTGGGGACGATCCGGATGCGGCGCATGGCGGAGATCGCCCGCACGCGCGGCCTCGGCGGATTCTCGGCCGACGTGCTCGCCGGCAACCAGCCGAAGCTGGTGGTGTTCCAGAACAGCGGCCTGGATCCGCAGCGGCCGCCTCGACCCGCCGCCGATACGCTCTAAATCCGCCCACTCGAGACTCGGAACGCCGGATTTACTCTCTTCGATCGCCTCGCCGATTCCGCCGCGGGCGATCACGCGCTCTTGATGCGCCTGCCCGACCCTCGCGGCGGGGGATTGCGCGCCTTCCCTCGGCGTGCGGCGTCGCGGCGGCCGGCATTTCTCCGCTGCACCGCTCGCGGGGATTCAAAGTAGGCTTCGGGCCGCCGTCTTCAGGCTTCAGGTCGGAGCGAGTGGCTCGCGATCAAGGGCTCATCGCCTCCCTCCGCAGCCCGAAGTCTGAAGTCTGAGGTCTGAAGTCCGCGTACTCTCTCATCACCACCTGGCGCAGCCGCCGCGGATCGCCGTCGACCACCGCCTCGCCCTCCACCGCGATCGCCGCCGCCGGCCCCGCCGTCGATTCGCGCAGGCGCTGCACCACCTCGTCGCACCGACTCGTCCTCGACGATGCGCAGGTCACAGGCCAGGTCGAAACCCCTACACGCTCCGAAGAGTCCCCGACCGAGGGTTCGTGTCGACGCGCGTCACACGTCGCATCAGACGACCGACGGTCGCGATCGAACGATCTCGTCGCTACGGCGTGCCGCTGCACAGCCCGGTCGAGCAGGAGCCGCTGCAGCACTGGCTGCCGATGTTGCACTGCGAGCCGCCCGGCAAGCCGCCGGGGTTGACGCAGGGGAGGCACGTGTCGTTGCGGCCGCCGCAGTAGTACTGCGTCGGTGTGCAGCAGCCGCTCGTGTTCACGCAGCTCTTGCCCGCGTAGGCGCAGATCGCGCCCTCTGCGCACGTGCCGCTGTGGCACTGGGTGCCGGAGACGCAGGTCACTTGCTCGGTGCACGACGCGCCGAGCTCATACGCGCACGTGCCGTCCAGGTCGCACTGCTGGCTGCAGCAATCGGCCGCGGTCGAGCACGAGCCGCCGCCCGTGTGACAGCCGACCGCGGCGCACCTGCCGCGCGTGCCGTTACAGTGCCCGCTGCAGCAGTCGGTGTTGTTGCTGCAACTGGCGTTCGACGCGCCGCACCTCGCCATGTCCGAGGCCAGGTCAGAGGTCGTGCCGCCCATGTCGACGGGCGCATCGGCGCACAGGCCCGCCGGGCTGCAGTACCTCGACTTGCAGAGGTTCCGCGCGTCGCCGATGTCGTCGGCGCAGACCGTGCCGTTCGCGCCACAGTAGATCGTCTCGCACTGCGGCGGCGACAGCGACGTGTTGCAGCGCTCGTCCGCCGCGCAGTCCTTCTCGCTGCTCGCGCACGCGGTGCCGGTGAGGCACGCCGAGGAATGCGGGATGGCACCATCGGAGAAGTAGCCGGTGGTCCCGCCACCGCAGTCGACGAGCAGGAGGCACACGAAGACTGAGAACAAGCGCGTCATGCCAGCGTCCTAGCATATGGCCGCTCGCAGGATCCATGCTGCCCATCACACTCGACGCTTCCGTGTTGCTCCCGTTCGGCGCATGAGCACGAAGCCACGGAGCGCGCGGGCCGCTTCGCGGCGCCGTCGAAGGGAGGGAGAAGCGACACGCGCCAGTGTACCTGAACCGTTCCGCGACGGCCGCCGCTACGTGAGCGGAGCCCCCGCCGGGACCACGTCTCCCGTCGCCCTCGGCGCTCCGCCGTCGGGCAGGTGCCGCCCCTTCCAGAGCATGTAGATCGCCGGGTAGACGAGCAGCTCCATCGCGAACGACGTCACGAGCCCGCCCACCATCGGCGCCGCGATGCGCTTCATCACGTCGGCGCCGGCGCCGCTCGACCAGAGGATCGGCATGAGGCCCATGAACGCCGCGAAGACGGTCATCGCCTTGGGGCGGGCGCGCTTCACCGCGCCGTGGATGATCGCCGCGACGAGATCGGCGCGGTCCCGCAATCGCCCGTCGCGCTTCGCCTCGTCGTGGGCGAGATCGAGGAAGAGCAGCATGAAGACGCCTGTCTCGGCGTCGAGGCCCATGAGGGCGATCATCCCCACCCACACCGCGATCGAGACGTTGTAGCCGAGCGCGAAGAGCAGCCACACCGCGCCGACGAGCGAGAAGGGCACCGCCAGCATCACGATCGTCGCCTTGAACGCCGACCTCGTATTCATGTAGAGCAGCAGGAAGATGAGGACGAGCGTGACGGGGATGACGACCTTCATCCGCTCGCGCACCCGGGTCATGTTCTCGAACTGGCCGCTCCACAAAAGCGAGTAGCCGGGCGTCGGCGCGAGGTGCTCCGCGACGGCGCGCTTGGCGTCGGCTACGTAGCCGCCGACGTCGCGCTGGGCGGTGTCGAAGTCGACGAACACGTAGCCGGCGAGGAGCGCGTTCTCGTCGCGCAGCATCGCCGGCCCGCTGGTCATTCGCAGCGTGGCGATCTCCGCCATCGGGATCTGCGCCCCCGACGGCGCGCGGACCAGCACCCGCTCGAGCCGCGCCGGGTCGTCGCGCAGCTCGCGCGGATAGCGGAGCTGGATGCCGTAGCGCTGCCGGCCCTCGACGGTGGTGGAGACGACGTCGCCGCCGACCGCCTGCAAGATCACCCGATTGGCGTCCTCGACGGTGAGGCCATAGCGGGCGAGCGCGTCGCGCTTGAGGTCGAAGTCGAGGAAATAGCCGCCGGCGGTGCGCTCCGCGAAGACCGAGCGCGTCCCCGGCACCTCGCGGAGGATCGCCTCCAGCTCGCCGCCGATGCGCTCGATCTCCTTCACGTCGGCGCCGAACACCTTGATCCCGACGGGCGTGCGGATGCCGGTCGAGAGCATGTCGATGCGGTTCTTGATCGGCATGGTCCAGGCGTTGGTCGTCCCGGGCAGGCGCAGCGTGCGGTCCATCTCGTCGACCAGCTCCTCGTGCGAGATGCGGTCGCGCCACATCGTGCGCAGCGGGCGCTGGAGCCACTTTGGCGCCCACGACGAGTACCAGCGCTCCTTCTTCCGCCACTCCCGTTCCGGTTTCAGAAGGACGGTGGTCTCCATCATCGAAAAGGGCGCCGGGTCGGTCGAGGTCTCGGCGCGGCCGGCCTTGCCGGAGACCCGCTCCACCTCGGGGAAGGTGCGCAGGATCTTGTCCTGCGTCTCGAGCAGCCGCTGGGCCTCGCTGACCGAGATCCCCGGCAGCGTCGTCGGCATGTAGAGGATCGATCCCTCGTAGAGCGGCGGCATGAACTCCGAGCCGAGCCGGAGATAGGCGGGCACCGTCGTGGCCACCACGAGGAGCGCGGCGAAAATGGTCTTTTTCGGATGGCGCAGGACGAGGTGACATGCCGGTTCGTAGATGCGGAAGATGAAACGACTGATCGGGTGTTTCTCCTCCGCATAATACTTTCCGACCGCGATTTGATTGACCAGCCAGGCGAGCGGGCGCGGGCGGAACTTCCAGCGATCCATCCGCGTGAAGACCATCCGCAGCGCCGGGTCGAGGGTGATGGCGAGCAGCGCCGCCACCGCCATCGAGAGGTTCTTCGTGTAGGCCAGCGGCCGAAAGAGGCGGCCCTCCTGGTCGACCAGCGTGAAGACCGGCAAAAAGGCGATGGCGATCACCAGCAGCGAGAAGAACACCGACGGGCCGACCTCCTTCAGCGCCTCGAGCCGCACGAGGTGGAAATCCCCTTTTCGTCCTCCCGCTTCCCACAATTGCAGCTTCTTGTAGGCATTCTCCACCTCGACGATCGCCCCGTCGACCAGCACGCCGATCGAGATGGCGATCCCGCCGAGCGACATGATGTTCGCGTTCAATCCCAAAAAGTGCATGGGAATGAAGGCGATGATCACCGCCACCGGAATGGTGACGATGGGGATGATCGCCGAGGGGACGTGCCACAGGAAGATCAGGATGACGATGGAGACGATGATCATCTCCTCGACCAGCTTGTCCTTCAGCGTGTCGATGGCGCGCTGGATGAGGTCCGAGCGATCGTAGGTCTCGACGATCCGCACCCCCGCCGGGAGGTTGGGGCGGATTTCGCCGAGCCGGTTTTTCACCCGCTCGATCACGTCGAGGGCGTTTTCGCCGGAGCGCATGACGACGATTCCGCCGACGGCGTCGCCCTTGCCGTCGAGGTCGGTGACGCCGCGGCGGATCTCGGGGCCGATCGCCACCTGGCCGATGTCGCGGATTCGCAGCGGCGTGCCGAGGTCGTTGGTCTTGACGACGACGTCGCCGATGTCGTCGAGCTTCTTCACGTACCCGCGCCCCCGGACCATGTATTCGCGGCCCGAGATCTCGAGGAGCCGCCCCCCCACCTCGCTGTTCGACTTGCGGATGGCGTCGGCCACGTCCATCAGGCCGAGCTGGTAGCCGGCGAGGCGGTTCGGATCGACGGTGACCTGGTATTGCTTCACCATGCCGCCGATGCTGGCCACCTCGGCGACGCCCGGCACCGATTGCAATTGATAGCGCAGGAACCAGTCCTGATAGGAGCGCAGCTCGTCGAGCGAGTTGCGGCCGCTCTCGTCGACGAGCGCATATTGATAGACCCAGCCGACGCCGGTCGCGTCGGGGCCGAGCTCGGTCTGCACCCCTTGCGGCAGCCGGGCCTGGATCTTCGACAGGTATTCGAGGACGCGCGAGCGGGCCCAGTACAGGTCGGTGCCGTCCTCGAAGATGACGTAGACGTACGAATAGCCGAAATCGGAGAAGCCGCGGATCGTCTTCACCCGCGGCGCGCCCAAAAGCGAGGTGATGATCGGATAGGTGACCTGGTCCTCGAGGATGTCGGGGCTGCGGTCCCAGCGCGAATAGACGATGACCTGGGTGTCGGAGAGATCGGGGATGGCGTCGAGAGGGATCTCGCGCATCGCCAGCACGGCCAGCCCGACGACGATCGCCGCCAGCGCGAGGACCAGGTATTTGTTGCGGGCGGAGAACTCGATGATCCGCTTGATCACGGCTGTCCCCCGTCGACGGGGGTCGGCGATTGTGCGGCGATGGCGGCGCGCAGCTGCGACTCCGAGTCGAGCAGGAAGCTGGCCCCCGTCGCCACCACGTCGCCGGCGGCGAGGCCGGACTTCACCTCGACCATCCCCTTTCCGCGATCGCCGGTCATGATCTCGCGCGGCGCGAGGCGCCCTTCCCCGAGGGCGACGAAGACGACCTTGCGGGTGCCGGAGTCGATCACCGCGTCCTCGGGGACGAGCAGCGCCCGGCGCGGCGCCGAGGCGATGACGACGTCGGCGAACATCTCCGGCTTCAATTCGGTCTTCGGGTTGTCGACCTCGATGCGCACCCGCACCGTGCGCGTCTTCTCGTCGACAGTGGGGTAGATGAACCCGATGCGCCCCTTCCATTTCCGATCCGGCCAGTAGGAGAGCGTCACCGTCGCCGACTGGCCGAGCTCGAGGCGGGGAAGCTCGTATTCGTACACGTCGGCGAGCACCCACACCCGCGACAGGTCGGCGAGGTCGAACAGCGCGTCGGTGGGACCGACCTTGGCGCCCGCGACGACGTTCTTTGCGGTGACGAATCCCGAGATGGGGGCATTGAGCGGCAGCGCCCGCGACGCCTTGCCGGTCTTCTCGAGCGCGTCGATCGCGCCGTCGGAGATTCCCCACAGTCGCAGGCGCGCGCGCGCCGCCGCCGCGGCGTCGGGCATGCCGAGGTTGGCCAGCGACGGGCGCGCCTTCACCGCGAGCAGGAACTCCTGCTCGGTGGCCAAAAGGTCGGGGCTGTAAATGGTCGCGAGCGACTCGCCCTTCTTTACGAACTTCCCCGAATAGTTGGCGTCGAGCCGCTCGATGAACCCCTCGAAGTGCGGCTGCACCTTCACGATGCGCGTCTCGTCGAAGGCCACGCGCCCGACGGTGCGAATGGACGTTTCGAGGGGTGCGCGCTTGACCTCGGCGGTCTTGAGGCCGATGAGATGGCGCCTCTCGGGATCGATCTGCACCGTCGACAAGCCCGCGGCGCCGCCGGGCTCGACCTCGCCCGGATAGACCGGCACGTAGTCCATTCCCATCTCGTCCTTGCGTGGCACGGGCGAGGTGGCGGACGGGTTCATCGGGCTGCGGTAGTACAGCGGCTTGCGTTCGGGCTTGGGCGGCTGCGCGACCGGATTCGCGACGGGCGTGAGCCTCATTCCGCAAATCGGGCACTCGCCCGGCCGGTCGGCGAGGTAGGCCGGGTGCATCGAGCAGGTCCATCTCTGCGCCTTCGCATTCGATGCGACGCCGGTGCTGCACGCGACGAGCGCGATCGAGGCGGCGGCGAGCCAAAGGGGTCTCATGGCGTGGCTCCGGAGTCGCCGAGGTCGGCGCCCGTCGCCTCCTCGAGATCGGCGAGGCGGCGCTGGTACTCGGCGAGGAATCGGAAGTGGTCCTGGTGATGCTCGCGGACGGCGCGGGCCGCCTCGAGGAGCGCCGGGAAATCGACCCGGTCGGCCTCGTACGAGGCGAGCGCGGACTGGAGCGTCAGCTCGGCGAGCGGCACGAGCTTGTCGCGGTGGAGGCGCACGTGGCGGGAGGCCGCCTCGAGCTGCGCGAGGGCGGAGCGGATCGCCACGTCGGTGCCGCGGCGGATCGACTCGAGCGCGGCGCGGGCCGCCTCCACCTCCTGGCGCGCGGCGGCGACCGAGGCGTCGCGGCGACGGGAGGCGAAGATCGGCACGCTCGACGAGACGCCCGCGGTGAACGTGTCCACGCCGTGGAAATCGACCATGTACGAGGCCCACACCGCGAGGTCGGGCAGCGCCTCCTTGCCGGCGAGGGCGAGGCGCGCCTCGGCGGCGGCGAGGGCGTCGCGGGCGCGGCGGACGTCGGGGCGGTGGTCGAGCGCGGCGGCGAGCAGCTCCTTCTCGGACGGGAGCGTGGCGACGGTGAGCGGCGTGACGGCCGCGCCGATGGGCGTGTCGGCGGGACGATCCATGAGCCCGTTCAGCCGCGCCGCCGCCGCGGCGCGGTCGCGCTCGAAGTCGAATCGCTCGCTCTCGACCATGAGCAGCTCGGACTGTGACTTGAGCAGGTCGGCCTGCACCGCCTTGCCGACGCGGTAGCGGGAATCGGTGACCTGCACCAGGTTCGCCTGGATGGCGCGCACCCGATCGTTGATCGCGAGGTCGAGGTCGGCCAGGGCGAGGTCGGCGTAGGCGCGACGCGCCTCGGCGAGGAGGCGGCGCAGGGCGGCGTCAGCCTCGTCGGAGGTGGTGCGGGCCTCACGCTCGGCCGCCTGGCGCGCGAGGCGGAGCCGCGACGGCCACGGCAGCGCCTGCCTCGCCGTGACCATGAGCGGCACCATCGAGAAGTCGACCGGCTGCTGCCACCACTCGAACGACAGCGTCGGGTCCTCGGGCAGGCCGACGCCGCGCGGGCGCGCCGCCTGCGCCTTGGCCGCTCGGCGCAGCTCGATGAGCTCCGGATTGCGCTCGCGCACCGCACGGAGCACGTCGGCGAGCGCCAAGGGCGGCGGCTCCTCGGCCCGCGCCGCGCTCGCGAACGGGACGAACGACGCCAGCAAAAGCGGTGTTGCACGCTTCGAAAGGAACATGACACCTCCGCAAGAAGGGAACGACTGCGCGGGCGCGTGCGGAGGGATCGGCTAGGTGAGCAGCACGGTGCTGAAGAGCTTCATCCGTTCGGCGGTCGGCGGCCCCGGGGAGGTGAAGACGACGGCGACGGGGCTCATCGACGGAGCGGAGAGGGGCGCGGCGGGATGCGCGGCGACGGCGGCGACGGGAGCGCGCCGCACCGGCGTGGAGTCGGTGCGGGCGAACGCGGCGCCCACCGCGGCCTTGGTGAGGACGCAGCATTCCGGCGCGAGGCGAGCGCCGGTTTCGGCAGGATGATCGGCGCGCACACAGCAGGAGGACGGCGCCGGCCGGCCGGTCATCCGGCACCGTCGGCTCGCCGGTGGCGGCGCGCCGAGGGCGGTCGCGGCGATCGCGATGATCGCCGTCGCGACGCGGATCGCCGCCGTCAGTCGAGGGGCCACGGGCCGACCCACAGCAACGCGGATGCCGGCGGCGAATCGCCCAACCGCCGCGGCCCGCTCCTCCGCGCACGCGTGCACGGTGTGACGGCGCCGGTCACAGAGTAACCGGCGCGACCGGCCTTCAGCACGAGTCGCCGGCGGTGAGCGGGCAGGGATCGCAGGCGTCGCCCCGGCCGTCGCCGTCGGCGTCGCCCTGCGCGCCCTGGTCCACCGGACGGATCGGGTTGAACACCGACGGGCAGTCGTCCATCGCGTCGGGGATCCCGTCGCCGTCGCTGTCGGTGGCCGACGGCGTGCCGTCGTACACCGTCGAGCCGGAGACCGACTTCGGCCGCTTCGGCACGCAGGTGGGCTCGTTGGTCGGCTGGTCGCAGAAGAAGAGCGGGTAGGCGCCCGGCGTCGCGGCCTGGAGCGCCGGGAGCGTCATTCCGATCTCGTGCTGCAGGCAGACCTCCTTCGCGCTGCCACAGACGTCGATCACGTCGCACGCGCCGGCGAGGCCGGGGATCGCCTCGACGATGGTGCGGTCGCCGTGGAGCACCCTTCCGCCGCGCATCACGAGGATCACGTCGGCCGGCGCCGCCTCGATCACCGCGCGGTAGTCGGCGTGCTGCGAGCCGTCGAAGAGCGCCAGGTCGGCGACGAGGCCGGTCTTGATCGCGCCGATGGCGTCGTCCATCGCCGCCGCCGACGCGGCGTTCGCCGTCGCCATGCGCCACAGATCGCGGTCCTCGAAGTAACCGCCGAAATAGTTGCGGTTCAGGCCGTCGGCGCAGCGCAGCTCGCGCAGCATGTTCATCGATCCCGACTGCAGCCAGTCGGTGCCGAGCGCGATCAGCGCGCCGAACCGCGCCGCCTCGGTGACGCGGGCGGTGTCGCCGTAGAGGCGCATGTTCGAGCGCGGCGACCAGACCAGCGCGACGCCGTCCTTCGCCATCGCCGCGTAGTCGGCCGCCTCGAGGCCGACGGAATGAATGAACGCGCTCTGCGGCTGCGCCAGGTCGTACGGGCCGGGCATCGACACGCACACGAACTCGTTTCGCGCGGTGGCGTCGATGCCCTCGGCGATGTGCGGGAAGTAGGCGCTGTCGGCGGCGATGGCGCCGGCGCCGGTCGGGCTCGGGTAGCCGCAGCCCGACGAGAGCTGCGTGCCGTTCGAGTCGCCGAGCGGGAAGGTGTCGTAGTCGACCGGCTTGTGGGCCAGGCCCTCCTGCAGCGGGTCGGCCTTGTCGAGGTTGCGCAGGAGGCCGGCCTCGCCGCCCGACCCGACGGTCGAGGTGGCGCCGCCCATCACCATGCGCAGCTCGGCCCAGCGGATCAGGTTCGTCGAGGCGGTGCCCCCCGACGAGAGCTTGGTGTGACCGCGCAGCCCCTTGCGCCAGTCGTTGCGCTGCTCGTAGCGCTCGCCCGAGTCGAACCCCGGAGCGCTCTGGAAGGTGATGTGATCGTGGGCGTTGATCAGCCCCGGCGAGAGCACCGCCGAGGGGCAGTACACCTCGGTGGCGCCGGCAGCGGCGGCCTGCGCCGAGCAGTCGCAGCCGGCGCATGCGATCTTGCCCTGTCCGTCGACGACCACCTGCCCGCCGTGCAGCGGCCCGTCGGGCAGGAGGATCGTCGCCGTGATGAGGAGCGCTGCGCTCCCGCCGGTGACCTGGCAGCGCGCTCCGTCCGGTGGTGGGGCGCGGTCCGGGCAGCTCGCGCCGGGCGGCCCCGCGTCACCGTCGGAGAGACCGGCGTCGGAAGGGGCGGGCGGCGTGCCCGAGGGAGAGCAGCCGACGAGGGCGAAACAGATGGGCAGAGCGATCGCGATGCGCATGGGGGATCCGGTGAGAGTACCGCTCCTGGAGCACGATTGGGGCCGAGCGTAACGCCGCACCCGGTCCGCCCCGAGCATCACAGGAGCGGCCGCACTGTAACCTGCTCGATTACGCCGCGCTCGCCGAACGAGCCCCACTGATCGCCGGCCATCCGAAGATCGCCGCGGACGGGCGCTACGCCCCCGATCGACCGGCGACCAGCTCCAGCGGCGCGGCGTCACGGGTCGCGCTCATCCGACCCGGGATCGTGAACGAGAACGTGCTGCCGGCGCCCGGGCGGCTCTCCGCCCACACCCGCCCTCCGTGCGCCTCGACGATTCCCTTGACGATGTAGAGCCCGAGCCCGGCGCCGGCGCGACGGGCGTTCTTGCCTTGCCAGTAGCGATCGAACAGGCGGGGCACGGCGTCCTCGGCGATTCCCGGCCCGCTGTCCTCGACGGCGAACAGCACCGCAGGCCCGTTCCGGCGGGCGCGCACGGAGACCGCGCCGGACGAAGGCGTGAATTTGATGGCGTTGCCCAGGAGGTTGGAAAAGACCTCGATCAGCCGGTCGTGATCGCACTCGATCGCCGGGAGTTCGTCGTCGAGGCGCACCTGCAATCGAAGCTTCTTCTCGCGCGCGAGGGGCTCCATCATCTCCACCGCCTCGGTGACGAGCCCGCGGGCGTCGTGGAGCGAGCGTGTGACCGAGAGGTGGCCCGACTCGATGGTCGCGGCGCAGAGCAGG
>JAJXSP010000166.1 GCA_021784515.1 Myxococcales bacterium
AAGGCCGCCGAAGAGAAGCGCCTCGCGGAGAAGAGGGCCGCCGAGGAGAAGAAGGCCGCCGTCGCGTCCAGGGTCTCCGCGAAGAAGCCGGCCGACAACTACCACGATCCCTTCTCGGCGAAGTCCGGCGGGCAGGCCGGCGACTACATCAAGCTCGGGCGCCAGAAGCTCAACGCCGGCGACGTGAGCAGCGCGATGGCGCAGTTCAGCAAGGCGCGCGAGATCGACGCCAACAGCGCCGACGCCGTTGCGGGTGTCGGCGAGTGCGAGTTCGAGCAGGGCGACTACACGAGCGCGATGATCCACCTCAAGAACGCGGTGAGGCTCTCGCCGGGCCGCGCCCGCAACCACGTGCTCCTCGGGCAGACCTACTTCAAGCTGGGCAAGTTCTCCGAGGCGAAGTTCGAGTACGTGCGCGCGCTGAAGATCGAGCCGCGCAACCAGAAGGCCGCGCAGAGCCTCGAGGTCGTCGAGCGGAAGCTCGGCAACTAGCACAACTCGCGGCGGAAATCGCGATGGATTCGATCGTCGCCGTATCCGGCATGGCTTCGTTGCTGCTCAGTCAGTTACCTACAACCTACCGACGGGACGGCTTCGGCGGAGCGATGTAGCGCTCGCGCTCCTCCTCGCGCTCGACCGGATCGCTCGGGTGGCGGTGCGACGTCTTGAGCGTGAGGCGGCGGTGGGACGATGGAAAGCGGATGCGAGGCGGGCAAGAGGACGACGGGGAACTGGGGGGACGAGTCATCGTGGCGTGAGCCTCCCGGGTTGTCCTTCTTCTCACCGTAGGTTACGGGGAACCACCGGTCAAGTTTTGCCACGCGCGCGTCGAGCGACGTGCTAACATGTCAGGCGCGGTTGGGTGTGCCGCCAGGAGGCCTGCAGACATGTCCGGCAGCAGATCGGTCCTGGACGACGAAGACCCGAACGACGACAAGCCGGCCTGGGAGCCCGAACCGCTGCACCTGCCGATCGAGGCCCCGCCCCCACCGTGCGGCCGCACGGACGAGGATCCCGTCGACGAGCGGGGCACCGGCGTGCTGGTGATCGACCTCGCCTGACCAATGGCCGATGCCATCCCTGGCGGCGCGGACCAGCCGCCCCCCCCCGAACCCGAGCAGCCCACCGGGCCCACGCCGCGAGAGCGCATCGCCGAGCTGCTTGGATCGCCCGGAGCGCCGCTGCGGCGCCGCCCGGCGATCCGCTACGGCCTCGCCGGAGCCCTCGGCCTCGCGCTCGGCTACCTCCTCGCCGCGCCCTACGCGCAGCGGAACGACTCGGCGGTGGCCGCGCTGCGCGCCCAGGCCGAGGCGATCCGAACGCGCGACGACCCGCTGCTCAAGGTCCAGCTGAAGAAGCTCGACGACGAGGTCGCGCGACGGGAGGGCTCGAGCGGCTCCGTCGCCGTTGCGATCTGGGTCCTCGCCACCGCCGCGGGCGCGGCCGCTTGGCTGCGCCTCACCTGACCGCGCTTGGGCCCCTGCGCTAGCCGGTCTTGGTCAGCGCGCCCGACTCGGCCTCTGCCGTCGCCGCGGGCTGGGCGCGCCGCTTGCGCACGAAGATCGCGGCGAGGATCGACAGGTTGTAGAGCACCGTCAGCGAGAGGCCCATCGCGATCTGCCCGACGACGAGGTCGCCCGGCGTGAGGACCGCGCCGAGGATGAAGAAGCACAGGATCGCGTAGCGGTTGAAGCGCCACAGCCCGCCCGGCGTGACGATCCCGATCATCGCCAGCACGGCGAGGATCATCGGCAGCTCGAACACCGCGCCGAACATCAGCAGCAGCGTCGAGGTGAGGCTGAAGTACTCGTCCATCGAGAGCATCGGCTGCAGCCGCACGTTGAGGCCGTGCGCGCTCGAGACGCCCTTCATCGCCTCGATCGACTGCGAGGAGAACGAGAGGAAGTAGCCGTAGCTCTGCGGCAGCACGAGGTAGTACGCGAACGCCGCGCCGCCGACGAACAGCGCCACCGACGTCAGGATGAACGGCAGCGCGAGGCGCCGCTCCTTCGCGTACAGCCCCGGCGAGATGAATTTCCAGATCTGGTGGAAGATCACCGGCGACGAGAGGAACACGCCCGCCAGCAGCGCGAGCTTGAAGTAGACCATGAACGGGTCGATCAGGTTGGTGAAGGTGATGATCCGCGGCAGGTCGGCCGGCGCCTTGTTCCACCCGAGCGCGACGGGTCGCTCCATCCACTCGAACAGCGTGTCCTTGAAGAGCCAGCACGCCACCGTCGAGATCGCGACGGCGGCCACGCTGTTGCGGAGCCGCGTCCGAAGCTCCTGCAGGTGCTCGGTGAACGGCATGCGCCGATCGTCGACCGGCTGCTCGTCGCGCTCCACGGGTTACGCCTTCGGGGGGGCGGGGACGGCCGGCTGGAGCTCGCCGCCCGACGGGGCGGCCTCGGCCTTCGCGGCCTCCTTCGCAGCCTCCTTCGCCTCCGGCAGCGGGGCGGCCGGCGCGGCCGCGACGGGGGCCTGCGCGGCGCCCTTCGGCTCGAAGGGCGCGGGCTCGTCTCGCAGCGCCGCCTTCAGCTCCATGATCGGCTTGCGCACCGAGTCGTCCACCTCGATCTGGTCGGTCAGGTCGCGCGTCGCCTTGCGGAACTCGCGGATCGCCTTGCCGAGCCCCGAGGCCAGCTCGGGCAGCCGCTTCGGGCCGAGCACGAGAAGCGCCACCCCGAAGATGACGAGCAGCTCCGTCATGCCCATGCCAAACATCGTCGATTTCTCCTGTTGGGTGGCCGACCGCTTCGATGCCCCTGCCTGCGGCGGGCGCGGCCGGTCGATGCGGCGAAGGATACGGCACGGCGTGCGGAGCGGCAAGCGCGCCGCGGACCTCTACGCCCTGCCCTCCACCGCTGCCTTGCGCGGCGCGCCCGCGACGGCCACCCGCCCGAGCGCCTCGACCGCGCGCGACAGCTCGGCGACCCGCGCCTCCTGACGCCGCGCGATCTCGCGGAGCTGCTCGACGGTGGCGAGGGTCTGCTGGCCGCCCGTCGCCTGCTCGCGCTGGGCGTTGTTGAGCTGCGAGACCATCTCGGAGATCGACTCGATCGCCTTGGTGATCTGCTTTCCCCCGCGCGCCTGCTCCTGCGACGAGCGCTCGACGTGCTTGGTGATCGCCCGCATGCGCTCGGCGGAGCGCATGATCTGCTCGGAGCCGCGCGCCTGCTCCGCCGTCGCCTTGGCGATCTGCTGCACCGTGCCGGCGATGGAGTGGATGGCGTCGGTCACCTGCTTGCTGCCGCGCGCCTGCTCGACGGTGGCGCGCGCGATCTCGCGGACCATCTGCGTGGAGCGCTCGGCCGAGTCGAGGATCCGCCGCAGCGCGTCCTCGGCCTGGTGGCTCACGCGCACGCCGTCCTCGACCGACTGCGCGCCGCGCTCGACGGCGGCGATGGCGTTCTTCGACTCGCCCTGCACGCCCTTGATCAGCTCGGCGATCTCCTTCGTCGAGGCGCCGGCCCGCTCGGCGAGGTCCTTGATCTCGTCGGCGACGACGGCGAAGCCCTTGCCGTGGTCGCCCGCCTGCGCGGCGATGATCGCGGCGTTCAGGGCGAGGAGGTTGGTCTGCTCGGCGACGTCGTCGATGACGTTCAGGATCTTCCCGATCTCGCCGATCTTCGTGCCGAGCGAGGAGATGACGCGCACCGCCTCCGACGACGACTCCTTGATCTTGTTGATGCCGTCGATGGTGTGCTGGATCGCGTCGCCGCCCGACGAGGCGGCCTTCGACACCTCCTCCGAGAGGCGCGCCGTCTCGTTGGCGTTGTTCTCGACCTGGCGGATGGAGACGTCCATCTCGTTCATCGAGGACGAGGTCTCCTCCGCCGTCGAGGAGAGCGCCTCGACGTTCTTGGCGACCTCCTTGATCGAGAAGGTCATCTCCTCGATCGAGCTGGCCGACTCCTGCACGCTCGCGGCGAGGTTGAGCATGTTCTCGCTCACCTCGTCGTTGGCGGTCGCCATCTCGAGGATCGACGACGACGACTCCTCGGCGGCCGAGGCGAGCGTCTCCACCGACTGCGCGATCTGCTGGAGCGTGGCGGTCATCTCGCGCAGCCGCCCGGCGCTCTCCTCGACCGCCTTGAGCTGCCCCTCGACGGCGCCGCGCAGCTCGCCGAGGCCGCGGTTGACGTCCTCCATCCGCCGCCGCTGCTCCCCGCGCGCCTCGTCCCCCTCGCGCACGCGGAGCTGCATCGCGCGCCGGAACGACTCGAGGTCGGACTCCACGTCGGCGAGGAGGTCATCGGCGCCGCCGCCGTCGAAGGGCGCGTCCAGCTCGCCCGCCGCCGCGCGCCGTGCCACCGCGCGCAGGCGCTCCAGCCGGCCGACGAGCGGCCACGGCCCGAACAGCGACGCCACGGCCCCCACCACAGCAGAGATCGCGAGCGGTATGGCGGCGGCGTGCGCCTCGCCGCTCACGAGATAGAGCACGGCGGCGACGAACAGCGGCGCCCCCGCCATGATCAACACGCGGATCCCGAGTGCGCGCAGCATTGCCCCCGACTGTAGAGAAGCGTCGCTGCCGACGCAAACTAAGCGAACAGATCCATCTGCCGCGGCGGGCCGAGCGGAGCGGCGCGCACGCCCCGCGCGGCGAGGGCGCGGGCGAGCGGCTCGCACCACCCGTCGGTGAGCCACACCTCGCGCGCGCCGGTGTGGGCGACGTAGGCGAGCAGCGACGGGCGGTCGGCGTGGTCCGACAGCGGCACCACCTCGGCGACGTCCAGCTTCCGCGCGGCGAGCGGATCGAGCGCGAGGCCGGTGGCGGCGATGAGGCGCGGGCGCGGCAGGCGTCCGAGCTGCGCCGAGGCGCGCAGGTGCAGCGGCCACACCAGCGCCTCGCCCCGCGACGGCATCCCGCGCCGCACCGGGGGCATGGTGATCCCGGCGCGCTGCCAGGCGAACGCCCCGTCGAGGACGCGGGGGTGGGCGCGCAGAGGGACGCCCGCGCGATGGAGGATGGCCAGGGCGTCCTGCGCCGCTCCGAGCGCCGGCGCGAGCACCACCGGCGTGGCTCCGTCGGCGAGCGCGCGGCCCACCGCATCGCACAGCGCGGCCTCTGCCTCCGCCCGCGGCGGCAGCTCGCCGTCGAGCGGCGCGAGCGGCGACTCGAGGACGAGCGCATCTCCGTCGCGCACCTCCATCGGCTCGGCCAGCCCCGGCCGCGGGTTGACGTCGCCGCCGTAGACCACGGTGCGCCCGCCCACCTCGACGCGCAGCGAGGCCGCGCCGGGCAGGTGGCCCGACGGGAACAGCTCGAGCCGCAGCGATCCGAGCGAGAAGCGGCGGCCGAACGGCGAGGCGAGCGTGGTCGCCGAGCGCTTGCCGAGCAGCGCCAGCGTGCGGTCGGTGGCCAGCACCTTGCCGTGGGCGCCGCGCGCGGCGACGTGGGCGTGCGAGACGAAGCAGAGGTCGCGGGCGCGGCCGGCGTCGCACCACAGCACCGACCCCGCGACGTGCACGCCGTCGCGCCATACCACGACGGGGGACGAAGGCGCGGCCACCGAACGCGGATACCCGGAGGCGCGCCGCGGGTCAAGCACCGATCGCGCGCGTTGACGACGGACGGCCGTACGCGCACGCGCTTCGACTTCGGCGGCGACGGCCGCACGCCGCGGCAGCACTGACGGCAGCCGGGCCGTCGCGACGCCGGCCGAGGGCCGGGCATCACACTCCCGTCTGCTACACTCCGGCCCCCCATGCCCACCGACGGCAGCCGCTCTCCGCTCCGCGTCGTCTTCCTGACGGTGCTGCTCGACCTCCTCGGGTTCGGCATGGTGATCCCCATCCTGCCGCTCTACGCGGAGACGATGCTGGGCCACCTGCCCGTCGCCCAGCGCGACATTCGCACCGCCGTGCTGCTCGCGATCTACTCGCTCATGCAGCTCTTCTTCTCGCCGATCTGGGGGCGGCTCTCGGACCGCCACGGGCGGCGGCCGGTCCTGCTGATCTCGATCCTCGGCTCGTGCCTCTCGCAGCTCGGTTACGCGCTGGCGCCGTCGTTCACCTGGCTGGTGGTGGCGCGCGCGATCGCGGGCGTCTGCGGCGCCAACATCACCGCCGCGCAGGCCTACGTCGCCGACGTCACCGACGAGCGCTCGCGCGCGCCGGGGATGGCGCTGCTGGGCGTGGCGATGGGGCTCGGCTTCGTGTTCGGACCGGCGCTCGGCGGCGCGCTCGCGCACGTCGCGGGCCCGCGCGTCCCGTTCCTCGTCGCCTCGGGGTTGGCGGCGGTGAACTTCGCCCTCGCGGTGCCGATCCTCGTCGAGCCGCGCGACGCGGCGCACCGCTCGACGGCGCGGGCGATCACCTGGCCGGCGCTGGTGCGCACCATCAGCTCGCCGAAGCTGCTCACGCTGATCCTCCTCTTCTTCGTCATCACCTTCGGCTTCGCGAACCTCGAGGGGACCTTCTCGCTGTTTCTCGAGCGCCAGTTCGGCTACGGGCGGCGCGGCTCGTCGTTCCTGTTCGTGTTCATCGGCGTGATGATGATCGTCACGCAGGGCGTGCTGATGCGGCGCCTCGCACCGAGGATGGGCGAAAAGCGGCTCGTCGTCGTCGGCACGCTCCTCATGGCGCTGTCGATGGTGCTGCTCCACTTCGCCGCCGGGCTGCCGTCACTGCTGCTGGCGGTCGGGGTGATGGCGATGGGCAACGGGCTCAACAACCCGTCGCTGTCGTCGCTGATCTCGCGGGCGGCGGCGGGCGACCGGCAGGGCGGCGTGCTCGGCGTGTCGCAGTCGTTCGGCGCCCTGGCGCGAGTGCTCGGGCCGCTCGCCGGCGGGTGGGCGCTGCGCTTCGGCAACACCGTGCCCTACCTCACCGCGGGGGCGGCGATGGCGCTCGCGTGCGTGGCGGCGGCGGCGCTGGTGCGGCAGCCGCAGGCCGCCGATCAGAGCCGCCCGACGACCCAGCGCGCGTAGCAGTAGACGTAGGGGCAGACGAACAGCAGCGCGTCGATCCGGTCGAGCATCCCGCCGTGGCCGGGCAGGAGCGCGCCCGAGTCCTTCACGCCGACGGAGCGCTTGATCAGCGACTCGGCGAGGTCGCCGGTCTGGCCAAGCAGGTTCGCCGGCACGCCGAGCAGGATGCAGTCGGCCCACGACAGCGTCGGCAGGTAGACCAGCTTGGCGAACACCACCGCGCCGACGGATGCGAGCACGCCGCCGAGGCCGCCGACGACGGTCTTCTTCGGCGAGACCGCGGGGTACAGCTTGCGCGGCCAGTACCGCCCGAGGAAGCGGCCGGCGAAGTAGGCGCCGGTGTCCGAGAGCCAGGCGATGGTGAGCATCACGTAGACCCAGCGCCCGCCGTCGCCCCCATCCAGCCTGGAGCCCCGCGCCTTCACCAGCGGCAGGAACGAGAGCAGCACCGCCACGTAGAGGTAGCCGACGAGGACGTAGGCGACGCGCCCGGCGACGGTCTCCATCGCGCCGACGCGGAACAGGAACCAGAGGAAGGTGACGATCGTGGCGGCGGCGAGGGCGGCGGGGAAGACGAGCGGCGCCTCGCTCCACCAGTAGAAGACGGCGCCGAGCGCGGTGCCCACGACGACGCCGAAGGCGCGGTCGGCGAGCGGGGCGCCCTTTTGCGTCATGTTCATCCACTCGCGCAGCCCGATCGCCGTCGCCGCGATCACGATCGCCCACACCGCGAGCGGGTTCGACCAGTTGATCGCACCGACGAGGATCGGGATCGCCACCCCCGCGGTGAGGAGGCGCGCGAGCAGGTTGTTCATCGCGGGACGTCCCTTACGAAGTGACCCCTCGCTCTGCGGCCCGGTGGTCAACTGCGGCTCGGAAGTCACTTTGTAAGGACCGTCCCCTACAGCCGCCGCAGGCGCACCTGCTCCGAGGTCAACCCGAAGCGGCGCTCGCGACCCTGGAACGACTCGATCGCCTGGTACAGCGTGGCGCGCGAGAAGTCGGGCCACAGCGTGTCGGTGAAGTACAGCTCGGCGTACGCCGCCTCCCAGAGCAGGAAGTTCGACAGGCGCTGCTCGCCCGAGGTGCGAATTACGAGGTCGAGCTCGGGGAGCATCCGCGTCGACAGCTCCTGCCCGAAGTTGCGCACGTCGATGTCCGACGGCAGAAGCTCGCCCGCCACCACCGCCTCGGCGAGCCGCCGCGCCGCCGCGGCGAGCGACTCGCGCCCGCCGTAGCTGAGCGCGAGGCAGAGCGTCATCTTGTCGTTCTCCGCCGAGTCGCGGATCAGGTCCTCGAGCGGGCCGCGCACGAACTCCGGCAGCCGCGTGCGATCGCCGATCGTCTCGAGGCGGATCTCGTTCTCCAGGATCTCCGTGCGCTCCTCGACGAGGTAGTCGCGCAAGAGCTCCATCAGCGCGCGCACCTCCTCCATCGGGCGATCCCAGTTCTGCGACGAGAACGCGTACAGGGTGAGCGCCCGCAGGCCCAGCTCACGCGAGGCGCGGACGACGTCGCGCACCGAGTCGGCGCCCTTGCGGTGGCCCTCGATGCGGGGCAGCCCCCGGCGCTTCGCCCAGCGGCCGTTGCCATCCATGATGATGGCGACGTGGCGAGGCAGTGGGGCGTGCGGGTTGAGCATGGGCGTTCCACCTATCACAAGGGCGCAGTGCTTTCAATCGCCAGCAAAGCGTCTCGATCGGAGGCGTCGTCGCAGCCGTAGTCGTAGTCGATCCGGAACGAGCCGACCACGTCTACGTCCACGACCGCGACGACGTTTGGCGGGACGCAGCTTGATCAACGGCGACCCGCCCGTTAAGGTCCCGCACAATTCAAGGAGGACAGCTCATGGGTCTGCTCGACGATCGCGTCGCGGTCATCACGGGCGCCGGCCGCGGCATCGGCCGCGCGTGCGCCCTCACCTTCGTCCGCGAAGGCGCCAAGGTGGTCATCAACGACCTCGACGAGGAGCCGCTCGCCGAGGCCAAGGCGGCCTGCGAGGCGCTCCGCCCGGGCTCCGCTGCAACGCACAAAGGATCGGTCGCCGACCGCTCCACCACCGACGAGCTGATGAAGTTTGCGGTGCAGCAATTCGGGAAGCTCGACGTCCTGGTGAACAACGCCGGCGTCACCCGCGACCGGATGAGCCACCTGATGAGCGACGAGCAGTGGGACCTGGTGATCGCGGTGAACCTCACCGGCACGTTCAACTGCATCCGCTCGGCGGCTCCCTACCTCCGCGACGTCGCCAAGGCGGAGCTGGAGCGCGACGGCCAGCCCCGCTACCACCGCAAGATCGTCAACTTCTTCTCGACGGCGGCAATCCGCGGCAACCCGGGGCAGATCAACTACACCGCGGCGAAGATGGGCAACGTGGGCATCACCCGCACGGTGGCGCAGGAGTGGGCGCGCTTCTGGGTCAACGTGAACGCGGTGGCGCCCGGATTCACCAACACGCGCCTCACGGCCGCCAAGGGCAAGGGCGACGAGCTCGGCATCCCCGAGGAGCAGCGCCAGTCGATGCTGACGCGGATCCCGATGGCCCGCTTCGGCGAGCCCGAGGACATCGCCAACGCCGTGCTGTTCTTCGCCTCGCCGCTGTCCGACTACGTCACCGGGCAGACGATCAACGTCTCGGGGGGGCTGCAGATCCCCTGATCCTCCGCCCGCGGGAACGAGGTGCGGACCCTAAATTGAAATGGTGGGGGCGTTCGCCTACGCTGCGCGCCACCTGAGAGGTGTGTCCATGAAGGGCATCGACGACATCGAGTCGTACCTGATGAAGATGGAGCTGCCGCACGACGAGCCGCGCGACGGCACCTGGCTGGTGAAGGGGATCGACGGGATCGACAACATCGTCATCACCCTCGCTGGACCCGTGCTGGTGTTCCGGGTGAAGGTGATGGAGGTGCCGCGGCACAACCGCGAGGAGCTGTACCGCACGCTGCTCGAGTTGAACGCCACCGAGATGATGCACGGCGCCTACGGCATCGAAGGAGACGCGGTGGTGATCTCCGACGCGCTCCAGCTCGAGAACCTCGACTACAACGAGTTCGCCGCGACGGTGGACGACATCACCCTCGCGGTAGCCAGCCATCACGGCCGGCTGGCGAGATTCCGGGAGGCCGCGTAGTACACTGCAACCGGCGGCGGATGGTATCCGCCCGACCACCAATTCGACGAGAGGACGAATCCGATGGGACTCTTTGCGAGGCTGGGCACCCTGATCAAGTCGAACCTCAACGACCTGATCTCGCGGGCGGAAGACCCGGAGAAGATGCTCAACCAGATCCTCGTCGACATGAAGAACCAGCTCGTCGAGGCGAAGAAGCAGGTCGCGGTGGCGATCGGCGACGAGAAGCGCCTCAAGAAGCAGTGGGACGAGCAGGTCGTCCAGGCGAAGGAGTGGGAGCGCAAGGCGATGATGGCGGTCAACGCCGGCGACGACGAGCTGGCGAAGGAGGCGCTCGTGCGGCAGAAGGAGCACGAGGACCTCACGCTGCAGTTCGAGCAGCAGTGGCACCTGCAGAAGGACGCCGTCGACAAGCTCAAGGACCAGCTCCGCGTCCTCAACAACAAGATCGAAGAGGCGAAGCGGAAGAAGAACATCCTCGTCGCGCGGGCGAAGCGCGCCGAGGCGCAGAAGACGATCCAGTCGACGATGGCCGGGCTGTCGGACACCTCGGCGTTCGACACGTTCGATCGGATGGCGGAGAAGGTCGACGCGATCGAGGCGGAGGCGGAGGCGGGCGCCGAGCTGTCCGGCGAGTTGACGGGCGATTCGCTGGCGCAGAAGTTCAAGCGCCTCGAGGGCGGCTCGGGGGCGGACGTGCAGCTGCAGGCGCTCAAGGCGAAGATGGGGATCGCGGGCTCGCTGCCGGCCTCGGCGGAGAGCAGCGAGCCGAAGGCGAAGCAACTCACCGACGGCGCCGGCCCCGCCGCGAAGAAGGATGAGTAGTTCACGCCTCTGTGAAGCGCCGTTGACGCGCCGGCCGGCGCGGCCCCCAACTCCCCGAACGACGTAGCGCTCGCCTTGGCACCGCGGCTGCTTTGCGGGTGGCCATGCGCCGAACGATGCTCTCCGCGATGCTCTTCCTTGGTTCGCTCTCGCCCGTCGCCGCGGCCCAGGAGGCCCCGGCCGCCGTCGCACCTGCCGCGCCGCACGTGCGGCTCGTCGGGGTGATGCTCGGGAGCGCGCAGGCGCTGCTGTGGGACGCGGGGCGGGGCGAGTACGTCCTCCGCCGCGTCGGCGAGCCGCTCGACGGTGGGACGCTGGCCGAGCTCGGCCGCGACCACGTGGTGGTGGACCACGCGGGGCTACGCGAGGAGATCCCGCTGGCGTCGCCGCCGCGAGCGCGCCGGGCGCCGCCGCCGATCGCCGCCGCCATCCCCATTTCCGTTGCCGCGCCCGTTCCCGTTGCCGCTCCCGCTCTCGCTCCCGTCCTCGCGCCCGTTCCCGCTCCCGCCCCCGCGGCCGTTCCCGCTCCCGCTCCCGCCGCCGCGCCCGCTCCCGCTCCCGCTCCGGCTCCCGCTGCCGCGGCCGCTCTCGCTCCCGTGCTCG
>JAJXSP010000167.1 GCA_021784515.1 Myxococcales bacterium
GATGGCGGCGACGGTCAGCTCCGCGCCGTGATCGATGTGGAAATCGATCATCTGTCGCACGTCCATTTTGTAAATGTGGTCGCCGCCGAAGACCGCGACGGTGTCCGGCTCCTCGTCGGTGATCACGTTGAGCGATTGGTAGATCGCGTCGGCCGAGCCCTTGAACCAGTCGCGGCCGCGGCGCTGCTGGGCGGGCACCGCCTCGACGTATTGGTCGAGCATCGCCGGCAGGCGCCAGCCGCGCGCGATGTGCGTGTTCAGCGAGTCGGACTTGTACTGCGTCAGCACCTTGATCTTGACGAGGCCCGAGTTGACGAAGTTCGAGAGCACGAAGTCGATCAGGCGGTAGCGCCCGCCGATCGGGACGGCGGGCTTGGCGCGGTCGGCGGTGAGCGGCCACAGCCGCTTGCCTTCCCCGCCGGCGAGCACGATGGCGAGCACGCGTGGGACGGTCCTCATGGGAACCCCCGTGGTCCGACTAGCGCCCGAGGACGCCGGCCGAGACGAGGTAGATCACGGCGCCGCCTCCGAGGACGAGCAACGCGAAGACGGCGATCCAGAGCCCCTTACTACTACGCGCCGAGGCGGTGGTTGCAATGGGCTCGCTGCCGCCGGACGCCGGGGCAGGCGCGACGGCGGGGCGCGCGCCGGGGGTGGCCCATGGGGCGGCCGGGTCGCGGCGGGGAGAAGGCGCGGGCGCGACCGGCGGTGGGGCGGCGGGAAGGGCCGCGGCGTGCGCGGCCGCGCCGACCGCTCCATTCGTGCCCGCCGAGCCGGAAATCCGCCCGAACGACTGCGGGGGATCGACCGTGGTCTTGTCCACGTCCTCGGTCCAGCTGCGCGTGTCGATGAACGACGCCGAGTCGAGCGGTCGCGCGCCCGAGAGGTCCTCGGGCGAGAGCGGCCGCTCACCGACCCGACCCTCGGCGCTCACCTCGTCGAGCGAGGTGAACTTCACCAGCTCCTCCTGGATCAGCGCGTCGATCAGGCTGCGGGGCGCCTTGGGCTGCGGCCCCGCCTTTTGCTTCTCGGCCACGCAGTCGCGCACGATCGCGGCGATGTCGCGGTTGGTGACCTTGAGGCCGCGCGAGAAGAGGTACTGCGCGATGGCGTCCTGCAGCTCGCCCGCCGTCTGGAAGCGCTGGTCGAGGTCGCGCGCGAGCGCCTTGCGGACGACCGCCTCCAGCTCGGGCTCGACCTCGGGGTTCTGCTGGCTGATCGACGGGACGCGCGCCTGCCGCACCAGCTCGACCGTCTGGTAGTCGTTCTCGCCGTAGAAGAGGCGCCGCCCGGTGAGCAGCTCGTACAGCAGGATGCCGACGGCGAAGATGTCCGCGCGCCGGTCCACCTCCTTGCCGCACGCCGCCTCGGGCGAGAGGTAGCTGAACTTGCCCTTCACCACGCCGGGGTCGGTCGACTCGAGCTGCGAGTTCGCCTTGGCGAGCCCGAAGTCGACCAGCTTCACCTCGCCCATCTTCGAGATGAGGATGTTCGGGGGCGAGATGTCGCGGTGGACGATGTTGAGCGGCCGGTTGTCGTCGGGGTCGACCAGGTCGTGGGCGTAGGCGAGCCCGCGGCAGACCTCCATCAGGACGTACAGCGTCTGCGCGACGGAGAGGCGGCGATTCTGGCGCCGGTACGACTCGACGAGCCCCTTCAGGTGGATCCCGTCGACGTACTCCATGACGATGAAGTACGTGTTGTCGCCGACCGCGTCGGGCGACACGCCGATGTCGAACACGCCGACGATGTTCGTGTGCTGGAGGTGCAGCGAGAGCCGCGCCTCGTCGAGGAACATCGAAATGAACTTCTTGTTCTTGCAGAGGTTCGGAAGAATTCGCTTGATCGCGATGTTCTTCTTGAACCCCTGCAGGCTCTCGGCGACGCCGCGGAAGACCTCCGCCATGCCGCCGGAATCGATGCGCTCTGTGATGCGATATTTCTGGTGATCCGGCATCGTCGCTGAAGGCAGTACCCCGGATCACCACTGTAACAGGAACCCGAGGGGAAGCAAACGAACGGGTGGCGAGGGAGCTAGGGCCCGATCAGGAACAACTTGCTCGATCTCACCGTCGATCCACCCCGACCGGCTTCGTCGCTGCGCGCGGAGGGGCCCTGCCCCATCCGTGCTCGCGACCTCCTCGGTCAAATACAGAGAGTATTCTCCCTCGCCGCCGCCCGGGTCGGATCTGCATCGCGCTCGACGGAGCGAGCCGGCGCGGGGAGCGCGCGCGCGGGACTAACCCTCCTCGCCGCCCCCCGCCTCGTCGGCCGTGATCTCGCCATCGCCGCCGCCGCCGGCGCCGCCGTGCGCCATGTCGCTCTGCGACAGCTCCTCGCGCTCACGCTCCTCCTTGCAGTCGATGCAGAGCGTGGTGACCGGGCGGGCGAGCAGGCGCTTGAAGGCGATCGGCTCGCCGCAGTCCTCGCAGGCGTCGATCGTGTTCTGCTCGAGCCGGTCGAGGGCGGAGACAATCTTCGACAGGAGGAACTTCTCGCGGTCGCGCAGGCGCAGCTCCGTCGAGAACAGCTCCTCCTCCATCGACTCGTCGATCGAGTCGCGGCCGATGTTACGCTCGCGGTTCATGGAGAACGCGAGCCCGTCCTGGGCGTTTCGGAGCAACCGCTGCTTCTCGGCGAGCAGCGCCTCGCGCAGGAGGTCGCGTTCCTTCTCGGTCAGCATGGGGGGCCTCATGTCTCCGCGGAGAAAAGCGTTCCGGAGTGTATAGACGGGCGCTCGGGAGTGTCAACGCGCGTCGGGCGCGTTTTCGACGGGAAACTGCTGAAATTAGTGTTTGCCTTTCCCCCTTCGTCAAGCGGAGGGCGAAAGGCGACTAGCTCGCCTTCTTCTCCCGGATCAACACCGGGCGCGAGCGGTTCACCACCACCTCGGCGTTCACCACGCACTCGCGCACGCCGGTGAGCGACGGGATCTCGTACATCACGTCGAGCATCACCTCCTCGACGATCGCGCGCAGCCCTCGCGCGCCCGACTTGCGGCGCCACGCCTCCTGGGCGATCGCGCGGAGCGCGTCCTCGGTGAAGCGCAGCTTGACGCCCTCCAGCTCGAACAGTCTCTCGTACTGCTTCGAGAGCGCGTTCTTCGGCTTCCACAAGACCTCGGTCAGCGCGTCGACGTCGAGCGCGTTGCACGAGACGATGATCGGCAGGCGTCCCATGAACTCGGGGATCATGCCGAACTTGACCAGGTCCTCGGTGCGGGCGAGCGCGCGGAGCGAGTCCTTGTCGTCGTGACGGTCGGCCAGCTTGGCGCCGAAGCCGAGCCCGCGCTCGCCGACGCGGCGGCGCACGATGTCCTCGAGGCCGTTGAAGGAACCGGTGCAGACGAAGAGGATGTCCGTTGTGTCGATCTGGATCAACTCCTGCTGGGGCCGGTTGCGCGCCCCGTCGGGAGTGATCGTCGCCGTCTTGCCCTCGAGGATCTTGAGCAGCGCCTGCTGCACGCCCTCGCCCGACACGTCGCGCGTCACCGACGGGCCGCCGCCCTTGCGCGCGATCTTGTCGATCTCGTCGATGCACACGATGCCGCGCGCCGCCTTGTCCACGTCGCCGCCGGCGTTGCGGTAGAGCGACTTGATCACGCTCTCCACGTCCTCGCCGACGTAGCCCGCCTCGGTGAGCGTCGTGGCGTCGGCGATCGCGAAGGGGACGTCGAGCTTCTTGGCGAGCGTCTGGGCGAGCAGCGTCTTGCCCGAGCCGGTCGGGCCGAGCAGGAGGATGTTGCCCTTCTGGATCTCGGTGTCCGAGGACTTGCCGCGCGACCCGATCCGCTTGTAGTGATTGTAGACCGCGACGGAGAGCGCCTTCTTGGCGCGCGTCTGGCCGATCACGTAGCGCTCGAGCTCGTCGGTGATCTCCTTCGGGCGGGGGTACTTCGGCCGCTCCTGCGCCTCTTCCTTGGCGATGATGTCGTTGCACAGCGCCACGCACTCGTCGCAGATGAAGACCCGCGGCCCGGAGATGAGCTTGCGCACCTCGCGTCGGCGCTTGCCACAGAAGGAGCAGTGGAAATCATCCATCGGTCGCATCCTCGATTGGACCAACAGTGTTGCACGGAAGGGCGGCGGGTGCCAGTGGGCCCTCCGTCGCCGCGCAGCCGGGTTTGGCACGGCCTTCTACCGCCCCGGAGCCGGCGCGCCGTAGCTCGTCAGATCGATGCGGGCGGTGCCGAGATCGGTGTCACCCGAGATGCGGTAGGGGACCCGGCGATCGTCATCGGAGAGCCAGATGGTGATGTGGCGCGGACGCTGGCCCACCGGGCGCCCGCTGTCGAAGATCCGGGTCGCCTCGACGTCGATGCGGACGCAGGTGACCGGGCCGCCGCCGGTGGCCAGCGCCTCGCGTCCGTGGACGCGCATCATCGCGCGGTAGAGCGCCGGCCCATCGAGGACCAGCGGGCGCATCACGTCGCCGTCGCGGAGGGGAGCGGCGCGCAGCGCGAACAGCGCGGTCAACGGATCGCGCGCCACACCCGGCAGGATCCGCCGCTGGTGGAGCTGCTCCCTCGGGGCGACCACGTCGAGCGCGATCCGGGCGCCCTCGAAGCGGCTCTCGATCGTCCGCTCGCGGAGGCCCGTCTCGACGGAGGAGACCGTCTGCGGCAGCAGCGCGTCGGCGTCGAACACCAGCCTGTAGTCGTCGTCGAGGCGGGCCAGCAGGCGCAGCCACTCGGCGCTGTGCGCTTCGCCGTGCACGGCGGCGAGGCGGCGGCCGTGCAGCCGTTCGGGGCGGCCGACCGACATCCGCGCCCGCCCGGCGGGCACCGGTCCGACGGTGAGCGAGAACGTCAGCCCCTCGCCCGGCTGGAAGCCGCCCGGCGTGGCGGCGGCGCTCGCCGGCAGGAGTGCCAATGCGAACAGCGCCCGCATGATCGTTCTACGAACTCCCGCGACGCGACATTCACCGCCTTGACGCACGCGATCGGCCGCCGCAGTCTCGCCGGATGGCCCCCGCCGACCAGCCCGCCCGCGTCTCGTGGGATCGGTACTTCATGGACATCGCCCGCGTGGTCTCGTCCCGTTCCACCTGCCCGCGCAAGTTCGTGGGGTCGGTGATCGTCCGCGACAAGACCATCCTCTCGACGGGGTACAACGGGTCGATCCGCGGCATGCCCCACTGCACCGAGGTCGGGCACATGATGGAGGAGGGCCACTGCGTGGCGACGATCCACGCCGAATCGAACGCGATCCTCCAGGCGGCGAAGAACGGCGTGATGATCGACGGCGCCACCTGCTACGTCACCGCCTCGCCCTGCTGGACCTGCTTCAAGCAGCTCGCGAACGCCGGCCTGCGCCGCGTCGTCTACGGCGAGTTCTATCGCGACCGGCGCATCTTCGAGGTCGCCGGCCGCCTCGGGATCGAGCTCCACCACCTCCCCGACGGCGCCGAGGTCCCGGTGGTCGCCGCGCCGCGCACCGACGAGCCGGGCGCGTAGCGGCGCGCCGGCCGAGCCTTCGCCGCCTTCAGTCAGCGACGGCACGATCCCGGCAAGCGCTCGTAGTAACACGTTCTATTTTTTCTTGACCGGGCGGCAGCCGAGCGGCTACGGTGGTTCCTTATCGTTTGAGCACAAACTAATTCCCTTAGGAGACACGAATCCACCGGACGGGCAGGACGAACCAAGGAGCCTCATGAAACTCGGCACCCTCTCCGCCCTCACCCTCGCTTGCCTCCTCGCGTGGCCCTGCGCCGCTGAGGCCGGGCGATCCCGGGTCAAGCGTCACCGCCAGCCGACCATCTCCGGGTTCCTCGTCCCCGCAGCGAAGTTCCGCGCCGAACCGCTGCCGCGCCCGTCGGGCCACCTCCTGCTCCGCGCCGTCAACGCCCCGGGCACCGAGCTGGACGTCGAGCTGTACGACGCCGACGGCAACTTCGATCCCGAGGCGCTTGCCGCCCTGAACCACTTCTGGCGCTGCCGTCGCACCGGCACCGAGAAGCCGATCGAGCCGCACCTCTTCGAGCTCCTCTCGATCATCCAGGACCACTTCGACGGCAAGCCGATCGAGCTGGTGTCGGGCTTCCGCAACCAGGACCACACCTCGAGCTACCACTTCCACGGCGCCGCCTCGGACATCCAGATCCCGGGCGTGCCGCAGCGCGAGCTGCACGCATTCGTCGCCGGCCTCGACACCGGCGGCATGGGCCTCGGCCTCTATCCGCGCGGCGGCTTCATCCACGTCGACGTGCGGCCGCAGAGCTACCGCTGGACCGATTATTCGCCGCCGGGATCGAGCGACCGGGCGCGCAAGCGCGCGCACAAGAAGCACCACTCCGTCTGATTCGATCCCGCCCCGCTACCAGCCGAGCTGCGTCCGCCCCGCGGGCGAGATGCGGCCCGGCGTCCAGGGCGGGTCGAAGGTGACCCGCACCTCGACCTGCGCCACGTCGGGCACCTGCAGGAGGCGGCGCTTGATCCCCTCCACCATCGCGTCGCCCGCCGGGCAGGCAGCCGAGGTGAGCGTCATCGTCACCTCGACGGTGTGGCTCGCCGGGTCCCACAGCACGTCGTAGATCAGCCCGAGGTCGATCAGGTTCACGCCCGTCTCGGGATCGAGCACCTCGTGCAGCGCGGCCGCGAGGGCCGCGGTCAGCTCTTCGTCGCTCATGGCTTCCTCTCGTAGATGACCCACAGGTTGCGCGCCACCAGCGCCGCCGACGCCGCGAACGCCACCGCACCGACGAGCCGCACCACCGGCAGCGCGGCGATCACGCCGGCCACCAGCAGCGCGAGCCCGAGGTGCATCACCGCCCATTGCAGCCGCTGCGGCGGCTCGGGCAGGAGCTCGCTCGCCGAGGGCACCTTCTTCAGACCGACGTAGGCGCTGAAGCGGTGGAACCACACCAGGAAGGGGAGGATCTTGTACAGCTGCCCGACGACCACGCTCCCCATCGTCGCCGGCAGCGCGAGGATGCCGTAGGCGAGCGCCAGCCGCTCTCCCCACGGCGGGGCGAGCCGGGCCGCGAGCAGCACCGGCCCGAGGAGGACGACCACCGCGAAGTAGGTGAAGGCGAGCGCGGTGTGGCGCCACGCGGTGTCGATCTTGCGGCGCATGCGCGCGCGGAAGATCGCGCGCACCTGCCACAGGAAGGCCGCCACGCCCACCACCGAGGCGGCCGCGCCGAGCGTCGACACCGGCGTCGACGGCCCGAACACGAACGAGACGATCAGCGACGGCAGCGCGAGGTTGATCGCCAAAAGCGCGATCCAGCCCGCGCGCATCGAGGCGCCGTAGCTCAGCAGGAACATCTCGAGCAGGCGGTACGCGACGCCCATCACCAGCAACCCGAAGAAGCCGAGCCCGGCCGCGTGCGCGTGGGCGCGCAGCAGCCGCAGGTGATCGGTGTACAGCCACGGCGCCGCGAGGTTCCAGGCGAGCGCGAAGCCGAGCGCGGCGGCGAGCAGCAGGTACACCAGCGCCGCCATGACGTAGACACCGGTGAGCGTCACCGACGGGGCGCGCGCCAGCGTGGCGAGGAGGTGGATCGCGTACAGCCAGATCGCCGCGCAGAGGATCCCCGCCGAGAGCGGGAGCCCGAACGAGGTGCGGAACGCCCACAGGTGCCCGATCAGGCCCGTCGCGCCGACGACGTAGAGCGCGAGGGCGGCCCACGCGACCCGCTCCGAGCGCACCGGCACCTCGAACACCACCGGCACCAGCTGGTGCAGCGCGCCGAGCGCGATGGGCAGCAGCCATCCGAGCACGCACAGGTGGGTCAGGCCGAGCAGCGTCGGCTGGAAGAAGTGCCCGTCGAGCTGCGACGCGCGGAGGACGAGCGCCACGCTGAAGGCGCACAGCCCGGCGATGCCGACGGCGAAGTGGCTGGCGATCAGCGCGAACGAGGGCGCGTAGCGCGTCGCGAGCCCCGAGCCCCCGACGACCGACGGAGCGGGCGACATGGACTTCCTACGCCCCTTCGAAGGCCCACGCCGGCGCGACGTGCACGAGGTAGTCGCCCTCGCCACGCTTCTCGGCGCGCGCCGCGTAGCCGCGCAGCTTGAGCTTGTCGTAGAGGAGCACCGGCTCGCGATGGTGGCGCACGAGCAGCTGCGCGCCCGGCCCGAGCTCGACCAGCTTCTCGAGGATGGTGATCATCGGCGCGGGCGGCTCGAGGCCGCGCACGTCCATCTGCACCGGCGCCTGCAGCGGCACGCGCTCGGCCTCCACCGGCGCCGCGGCGCGCGCCTCCGACGGGTCGCGGTGGAACCACACGTGGAAGACCTCGCCCGCGCGGTCGGTGTGCGAGAGGAAGCCGGCGCTCTTGAGCACCGCGTAGAGCGGCGCCGGCTCGAAGCCGACGACGAGGTGCAGCGCCTCCGTCGGGGCGAGCGACTGCACGGTCTTCATGATCAGGCTGAACGGGTCGCCGCCCTTGCCGAGGATCGGGCGCACGTCGAGGTCGCGCGCGACGGTGACGCCGGCTTTCGCGAGCGGTTCGGGGATGGCTGTGGCGGTCATGGGTTCCTCACTGTGTGAGCAAAAAGTCGGCGAGGAGCTGCTCCTCGACGACGGTGAAGCCGAAGGTCGGCATCTTCGTGCCGGGCTTGATCCGCTGCGGCCCGTCGAGCCAGCGAATGATCTCCTCGCGCGTCTTGCGCCGGCGCACGCCGTCGAGGACCGGGCCCACGTGCGCGCCCGTCCCGTGGAGCGTGTGGCAGCTCCGGCAGCCGTAGTGCTGGATCAGCTCGGCCCCGCGCCCCGTCGGCAGCGGGCCCGGCGGACGGACCGCCCGCCACGCCCACTCACCGACGGTGGCCGGCCCGTCGGCCGCGCGCGCCTGCGAGCGGTAGCTCGCCGCACCGGCGAGCAGGAACGACGCCGCGATCGCACCGCTCACGACGCCGATGGCTTGCCCGCCGCGCATGGGTGGTCACGCCTGCGGCTTGCCGATCCGCACCCGGTACAGCTCGGGGCCGCGCTCGAGGTATTCCCACTCGAAGTGCCCCGCCTGCTCGGCGTTGAACTGGTAGTAGAGCGGCACGGGATCGTGGTCGTTCACGAGGGTGAAGGACTGCCCCGCTCCGAGAGCGTTGAACGTCTCGAAGATCGTCTGGTGCTTGAGCCGGGGCGGGATCGGGCGCACGTCGAGACGCGCGCCCACGTCGGGAAGGCGGTCGGTGTTTTCCATGCCCGCCCGCCATTACAGCTTGCGTGCCGGCGCGCTCTCCGACGGGAAACGCGTCGCCCGTTGTCGAATCGACCAGCCACAACTGTTGTCGATCCGACCCGGTGGGTTAGAGTGACCGCGATGGCGAACCCCGATCCCGTACGAGCGGTGGCCCGCGCGGCCGTCGAGCTCACCTCGCGTCACGACCGCGACGCCGTGCTGGCCAAGATCCTCGGCGAGCTGGAGCGCCTCGTCCCCTACGAGATGGCGACGGTGATGGTGCTCGACGGCGAGTCGCTGCGGGTGGTGGCCGAGCGCGGCTTCCGTCGCGACCTCGACCTGCGCGCGCACCGCTTCCGGCGCGGCGAGAACCGACGCCTCGACCGCGCGCTCGAGGCGCACGGCACCGTGCGCTACACCGACCCCGACGAGCCCGACCCGTTCGACGGCTTCACCCACGAGCCGCTCGCGCACGTGCACTCGTGCATGGCGGCGGCGATGCGCGTCGACGGCGAGCTGCTCGGCCTGATCACCGCCGACGCGCTCGACCCGGGACGCTTCGGGGAGCACCACGAAGAGCACATGGAGCTGTTCGCCGCGCTCGCGGCGGTGGCGATCCGTAACGCCGATCTCGTCTCCGAGCTGGAGCGGGCGCGGGCGCGCCTCACCGGCGAGGTGGAGACGCTCGCCGACGAGATCCGCGCGACCTCGGGCGGCACCGAGCTGGTCGGCGACTCGGAGCTGGCGCGGGCGCTGCGCGAGGAGATCGCCACCGTCGGGCCGACCGACACCGGCGTCCTGATCCTCGGCGAGACCGGCACCGGCAAGGAGCTGATCGCCCGCGCGCTGCACGCCGCCTCGCCGCGCCGCCAGCGCCCGCTCATCCGGTTCGACTGCGCCGCGGTGGCGCCCAGCCTCGTCGAGGCCGAGCTGTACGGCCACGCCCGCGGCGCCTTCACCGGCGCCATGGCGGCGCGCGCCGGCAAGTTCGAGATCGCCGACGGCGGCACGCTGTTCCTCGACGAGATCGGCGAGCTGCCGCTCGCGGTGCAGCCGCGCTTCTTGCGCGCGCTGCAGGAGCGCGAGGTGGAGCGGGTGGGCGAGCACAAGGTGCGTCGCTTCGACGTGCGCGTCATCGCCGCCACCAACCGCGACCTCCAGGCCGAGGTGCGCGCCGGGAGCTTCCGCGCCGACCTCTTCCACCGCCTCGCCATCTACCCCATCCGGGCCCCGTCGCTCGACGAGCGCCGCGACGACATCCCGGCCCTGGTGAGTCACTTCGTCGCCAAGCTCTCGCCGCGCCTCAAGCTCGAGCGGGTGGAGGTGGAGGAGGACTTCCTCGACCGGCTCGGCGGCTGCGAGTGGCCCGGCAACGTCCGCGAGCTGGAGAACACCGTCGAGCGCTCGCTGGTGCGGGCGCGCGCGCGCGGCGAACGGGTGACGCGGCTCGACGCCACCGTCCTCGGCGGGCTGGGCCTCGCGCCAAAGTCGTCGCGAGCCGGCAGACCGGCGCCGACGTCGCACGGGACGCTGAAGGAGGCGACGCTCGCCTTCCAGCGCCGTTTCCTCGCCGACGCGCTCGCCGTCGCCGAGGGCAGCCTCTCCGAGGCGGCGCGCCGCGTGGGCGAGGACCGCTCCAACCTCCACCGTCGCCTGAAGCGGCTCGGCCTGCGCTCGTAGGGCCAGGCGCCTACCGCCCGCGCGATCCGCCGCCGGGCGCCGCGCGGGCAGGCTTCCTTGACACCCCGATCGCTCCTCGCTAGATTGAACGCACTTTCAGTACAGGCACCCTCTCGCCGTGCCGAACCAATTGGATTTATTTGGGAATTCTGGAGACGGCAAGCCCCCGCGCATGCTGACGAACATCCCCTCGATCCCGCTCGACGCCGAAACCCAGCGCCGCTACCTCAACTACGCGATGTCGGTGATCACCTCGCGCGCGCTGCCCGACGTGCGCGACGGCTTGAAGCCCGTCCAGCGCCGCATCGTCTTCGACATGTACCACGACCTCCACCTCACTTCGGACGCCAAGTTCCGCAAGTGCGCGGCGATCGTCGGCGACGTCCTCGGCAAGTACCACCCGCACGGCGACACCTCGGTCTACGACGCCCTGGTCCGCATGGCCCAGGACTTCTCGCTGCGCTACCCGATCGTCGAGGGCCAGGGCAACTTCGGCTCCCTCGACGGCGACGGCGCGGCGGCGATGCGTTACACCGAGTGCCGCCTGCAGGGCTTTGCCGTCGAGCTGATCGAGGAGATCAAGCAAAAGACGGTCGACTGGCGGCCCAATTACGACGGCACGCGAATGGAGCCCATCGTGCTCCCGTCGCG